>JAIFNG010000104.1 GCA_020047815.1 Anaerolinea sp. | reverse complement strand
CCATGGGGACTTTTGAATTTGCCACCGCCAACCGCATCATTTTCGGGGCTGGAAAACTATCAGAACTTGCCAGCCAGATCGACGCGCACGTACAGCGCCTGCTATTGGTGCGCGGCAGTTCCGCAGATGCGATCCCCCGCGTCAGGCAGGACCTCACAGCGCGCGGCATCCAGCTGGTTGAGTTTGAAGTGCGCGGCGAACCGACCGTTGCCATCATCCGCGCTGGCGTGCAAGCCGCGCAAGGCTGTCAAATGGTGATCGGTCTGGGCGGCGGCAGTGTGATGGATGCCGGCAAAGCCATCGCCGCGCTGGCTTCCAACGATGGCGACGTGCTCGACTACCTCGAAGTGGTCGGCAGGGGTCAGTCACTGGTCAACGCCCCGCTGCCTTATATTGCCATTCCAACCACCGCCGGCACCGGTACCGAAGTGACCCGCAACGCCGTCATCGAATCACCGGAACACGGGGTCAAGGTCAGTTTGCGAAGCCCGTTGATGCTGCCGCGCCTGGCGCTGGTCGACCCGGAATTGACCTATGGTCTGCCCCCCGCCGTCACCGCCAGTTCGGGGCTCGACGCCCTGACCCAGTTGATCGAACCCTTTGTCTCGCTCAAGGCCAACCCGCTGACCGATGCCGTCTGCCGTGAAGGACTGGCTCACGCGGCCAGGTCACTGCGGACCGCCTGGCACAACGGGCGGGATCAGCAAGCGCGTGAGGGAATGTCGCTGGCGAGTCTCTTCGGCGGCATGGCGCTGGCAAATGCCGCGCTCGGCGCCGTACACGGATTCGCCGGTCCGCTGGGCGGCATGCTGCACGCGCCGCACGGAGCAATCTGCGCCCGCCTGATCCCCCTGGTGATGCATGCAAACTTAAGAGCGCTGCGCACCCGTCAGCCTGAGAACCCCGCCATCGATCGCTACACGCAAATTGCCCGTATCCTGACCGGAAAAAAAACCGCAGCCGCGCAGGACGGTGTGGACTGGGTGGGAGACCTGGTCTCCGAGTTGAACATCCCGGCCCTCGGCATGCTCGGCATGGACCTGGCACAGATCCCCGAAGCAGTCGAAAAGACCCTCAAAGCCAGCAGCTTCAAAGGCAACCCCATCGCCCTGACCGCCGAAGAGCTAAGCCTGATCCTGGAAATCGCCCTGTGATCGTTGGGCACGGGCTTCCAAACATGCACCTGACCCGATTTACCCCGCTCTAAATTGCCTACGCGCAAATTACCCAATTAGGAGATCCCAACCCGCCTAACTTACGCACTCTCTTCATATTACTAACCATGAGCCAGACCCTAAAAGTTTTACCCGCAATCCACAGCTAAATTTCACAAAGAATTCCCGCTCTGCAGAAAGAGCCAAATTTGGCGCTCTAGGCGTATACAACATTGATGAAGTGATGTCTTAAGCTTTCATCCGCGTTCTCAGCGCCCATCCGCGTCCCAATTTTTCTGCTCTTATCCTCGTTCTCAGCGCCCATCCGCGTCCAATTTTTTTTAGCATTACAATTTTCTCCCTTGATTAATGCCGTAAGTGGTTGTATGCTGAATATATAGAGGAATTCACGCCCATGGAGATGAAAAACCACATTCTCAGCGCCCTGCTCGAGCAGTACAAACAGTGGGAGGAATTTCTCGCAGACCTGGACGTTGAACAGATCACAGCCCCAAATTTTGATCATGACTGGTCGATCCAGGATATCATTACTCATTTATGGGTCTGGCAGCAAATTTCCATCGCGCGCATGAACGCCGTCATCTTCGACTGCCTGCCCGGGTTCCCAGATTGGCTGGCCGAGTTCCCCGGGGACTGGAATGAAGACGCCGACCAGGCCAATGCCTGGATGTACGCCCTGTTCCACAACCAGCCATGGGCTAAAACGCATCAGGATTGGAGGGTTGGCTTCTTGCAGCTCATTGACCTGGGTCAGCTCATCCCAGAAAGGGACCTGCTGGACGGAGCCCGCTACCCCTGGTTAAATGGCTACTCCCCCGCCTTTGTGCTGATGGCTTCCTATGAACATCACCAGGAACACCTTGAAAAATTAAGCGCCTGGCTCGAAGATAACAAGTAAAATACTATCTACCGTATATTTTCACGCAGGAGACTCTAAAGGTTTCCTTTGCTTACAAACATCATGTTGGCGGGAGTTTTTTGCAAATCTTGGTTCTGGTTTGCGAGTAAAACCTTTAGGGTCTGATTTTTAGACAGTAAACATGGCAAAAAAAATCAACTTCGGAGCGAACCCAATGAATGGCCTGACCTTCTCGATCGTGGATGTCTTCACCGAAAAAAAGTATGCGGGCAACCAACTTGCCGTCTTTCAAAACGCGGGCGGTATCTCCGGCGCAGAGATGCAAAGCCTGGCCCGCGAGATCAATTTTTCCGAAACCACCTTTATTCTTTCAGATCAACCGCACAACGGCGGCTTTGATGTGCGCATCTTTACCCCGAAGGAGGAAGTCCCCTTTGCGGGTCACCCCACCCTCGGCACGGCGCATATCATTCACAGTAAAATTCTTCAGGGCGGCTCCAACGAAGTAACCCTCAACTTGAAAGTCGGACCGATCCGGGTCACCTTTGGTCAGGACGGTTACAGCTGGATGAAACAAAACCAGCCGGCATTTGGTCAACAGCACCCGCCATCAGCCCTCGCGGGCATCCTCAACCTGGACCTCTCAGACATCGACGGGCGCTTCCCGATCCAGGAAGTCTCGACCGGACTGCCTTTTTTCATCGTCCCATTGAAAAACATCGCCGCCTTGCAAAAAGCAAAGGTGAACCGCGATCCATATTTTGACCTGATCAAGAACACGGAGGCGAAAGGCATCCTGGTCTTTTGCCCCGAAACGCATGAACCGCAAAACGATATCAGCGTGCGCGTCTTTGTGGATTATTTTGGCGTGCCCGAAGACCCCGCCACGGGCAGCGGGAACGGATGCCTGGCAGGCTGGCTGGTGAAACATCGTTATTTGGGTGAAGACCACATCAACATCCGTAGTGAGCAGGGCTATGAAATGGGCAGACCCTCCCTCCTCCTGTTGAACGCCAGCCGGAATGATACCGGCATCGACATCTCCGTCGGCGGAAAATCGATCATCGTCGCCCAGGGTCAATTCAGTATAGGTTAAGCGCGGGTCTCCCGGCCCGTATATCCCCCACCGAGGAAGCTCATGAAACACAAAGCACTGAGGATCACCATCGCAGTCATCACAGGGTTCATCGCACTGACTGCCATCGGCGGCGGCATCGCCCTGCTGACTGGCGCCGAAGGTCAAAGATTCCCCTTGGACTGGCTCCAGGGTACGCCCTTCAAAGACTACACCATCCCCGCCCTTTTATTAACCGTGGCGGTCGGCGGCAGTTCCCTGCTGGCCTGCATCACCATCATTCGGGACCTCAAAACCGGCATTCCCTCCGCATTGGCAGCGGGCATGGTCATGGTCGGATTCATCGTCATCGAAGTATTGATCCTCAAACAGGTCCCCCCCGGTCCAACCCCCATTGAGATCATGTATTTCATCCTGGGACTCACCACCCTCCTGCTCGCCGGATTCCTCCGGCAAAAAAGATAACTGTTGGATGCTGTTCGGCGCGGGTCTCCAGACCTGCGCATATAATCATCTCCATGAATGAATATGTCCTGATCGCCAGGGATAACGACTTCATGCTGCCCACCGGCGGCACGGTCCTGCAAAGCAACGACACCCTGCTGGTCCTGGCTGATAAAAATTCCTTCGACCATGTCAGGTCCAAATATTAATTGTCATAGATGCGGGTGGGTTACGCCAAAGTTGAAGTAAAATTCGATGTTTCCAAAAATAATTCTGGCGTTCACATTGATGATACCCACATTTGATACTTTGAACCAACCTGCAGTACGTATTCAACAACGCGCATAAATCATGGATCTCTCTTCAACGCTGTTCCTGTTTTTATTCCTGCCTGTCTTTTTGTTGCTTTATCTGCTTGCCGCGCAACAGTTAAGACTCTCCATTGTTTTGGCGGCAAGTGTCGTCTTTCTGACCTGGGGTTCAAAGTCGGCTTTTTTGTGGCTGGGCGGCATTCTGATTTTTGGATATTGGGCCGGGCTTGCCATTGGCAGGGCAAGGGAAAATGGGGATCGATCTCCGCTCTGGCTTTGGGCTGGCATTGGAATGAATTTGGCGATCCTTTCCTTTTTTAAGTTCGGCGCGGCGTATGGTGAAGCTGGTTTTATGCAATTGCACCTGCCTCAGGATTGGGTCGGCCCTATTGCAGGGCTGGCTGTGCCCATTGGCCTGTCGTATGTGACTTTTCAAATGATCTCTTATCTGGTGGATGTTTGGAAAGGGACCGCGCCGGTTGAAAGGAACTTTGTCGCTTTTGCGGGCTACCTGCTTTTTTTCCCCAAACTTATTTCCGGCCCCATCACCCGTTATAAACCCTTTGCACTTCAAATGGCGGAGCTTGCTCCGACTCCTGATGACGTTGCCGGGGGCTTTCGGCGCCTGTTTACGGGGTTCATCAAGCGCGTATTAATTGCCAATCAATTGGCGTTAATGTCTGACGCCGTATTTAACCTCCCCACTGCGAATGTCGAACCCGTGTTTGCATGGCTGGCATTGACAGCCTATACACTGCAAATTTTCTTCGACTTTTCCGGGTATACCGACATGGCCATTGGGTTGGCGTTGATGATCGGCATTCGTCTGCCCGAAAATTTTAACTTCCCATATATCGCCCAAAGCATCAGCGATTTTTGGCGCCGCTGGCATATTACGCTTTCCACCTGGTTTCGTGAATATGTTTTTTATCCATTGGAACGACGGCGTTTCAAGTGGGCCGGACAGCAAATTAATATACTGATCGTTTTTCTATTAACAGGCCTGTGGCATGGGTTTAAACCCACTTTCATCATCTGGGGCTTGATCCATGGGGCTGCGTTGGCACTCGAAAGCCTGAGCTTTGGACGCTGGCTAAAACAAGCCTGGCGGCCCATTCGCCATGTTTATGCGCTCGTCATTATTACCACGGGCTGGGTCTTCTTTCGCTCCAACACATTGTCGTACGCGTTTGAATTCTTTCGCCGCCTGGCAGGTGACACTACCGGGCTGACGCTAATTCCGTTCAGTGTCTCAACCCCCATGCCGTTTATCGAGCCGTCCTTTATGCTGGCACTGGCGGCGGGTGTTTTCTTCTCGCTGCCTGTTTCTTCCATCTGGAGCAGGATCCGCGCGAATGCTGAACAAAAACAGGAAATGACATTTTTCCTCTTTCAAATTCTTGAGGACGGCGCCCTTGTTCTGCTGTTCATTTTGAGTCTTGCAATGCTGCTCAGCGCGGATTTTTTGCCGAATATCTATGCCCAATTCTAAAAATGGAAAGCTGATGCACGCCATGGAATCTCTTCGCTTTCGCTATTCTCAACTCTTTGCCTTTATCTTGCTCTCCTCCATCATTTTTATGATGATTAAAAGCATTAATTCGGGCATGGCGAATTTTCAGGACAACTTCTATAAAAAGGATTTTCTGATCGAGACGGCGGTTTTTTTAAAGGTAAAACTGGGAGACAGGGTCTTCCCCCAGGTGTTGTTGGAGAAGGACGGCTGGATGGCGCACGTCACTGAAAAGGAAATTGATTATTTTCAGAATGCAAAACCTCTTAAAAATAAAGAGGAGATCGCGTATAAAATAGCCGCCCTTGATGAATTCCTAAGCGCACAGGGCATTACGCTGTTGGTTGTGGCGGCTCCCAGCAAAGCCAGCATCTACCCGGACAAGATGCCCGCTGCGATCAAACCTCAAGCGGCCGGATCAAAACTTGACGAACTGATCTCATTTATGGACAACGGCAAATTCCCCTCCGTGCTGGACCTTGGACCTGTGCTTCGGGCTGCGCGCCAAAAACAGGATGTTTATTACAAGACCAATACCCATTGGAATGGCTATGGCGCATTTGTTGCGTACACGACAATTATCAACACGCTTGCCAGGGAATATCCGCAAATCAAACCATACAAAGCCGAAGATTTGACACTTTGTACCACAGACCCTGTTGTACAGGACCTTCCCGCAATCATGCATGCGAATTTTATTACTGAACCGGACGCCTTCTTTGAACCCAAAGTGCCCATGGTTCATACATTAACTTCTGAAAACGACTTTGGCTACAATCAGTTTTCGTCAACATCCAACTGTAATTTACCAACACTCCTGATGTTCCATGATTCTTTTGGCGATTATTATTTGAATGATTACCTGAGCATGAATTTTTCAGAGTCTCATTTTGTTTACAATAGCGGTCTTCGCAAAACCCTCACCCTGCAGGGTCTACAGCAATACAAGCCGGATGTCGTGATCATTGAAGTGCTGGAACGAAATATCGGAATGCTTGAGAACTACCTTGCAGATATCCCACCCAGGTAAGTTATTCATGAGCAGAGACCTGACAGGTTTTCACCACACGACCTCCAACCACCCATCCACTTCCAAACATAAATCCCATTCGACCCGTACCTTAATAAAACCTGTCAGGTCTTATACCTGTGTACCAGACCTGACAGGTTTTATCGTCACGCCATTTAATCGGCACCCCTTGAATCACAGCCACATTGAAAGATCAGACTTCTATTAAAACCTGTCAGGTCTTTAACTCTCCAACTCCCCTGACATCAAGTCCAAAGTTATCAATCGTCATGTCAAATACAGACCCTAAAGGTTTTCTTCGT
>JAIFNG010000007.1 GCA_020047815.1 Anaerolinea sp. | reverse complement strand
ATCTTTTGCACGAGAGATGATTATGAAAAAGTCAATTCTACATATCGCATTAGTTGTAAAAGATTATGATGAAGCCATTGCTTTTTATACTGAGAAACTTCATTTTACGCTTGTCGAAGATGTATATCAGCCAGAACAAGATAAACGCTGGGTTGTGGTCTCTCCTCCCGGCTCTACTGGAACAACATTGCTTCTGGCTAAAGCATCAAAGCCGGAACAAATGTCTTTTATAGGCAATCAAACAGGCGGAAGAGTGTTCCTATTTCTTAACACAGATGACTTCTGGAGAGATTTTAACGAGATGGTTTCCATAGGCATAAAGTTTGTAAGAGCGCCAAAGGAAGAATCATATGGATTGGTTGCTGTTTTTGAAGATTTATATGGAAACCTATGGGATCTACTACAAATTAATGCCAATCATCCACTATTCGAGCAGAATAAATAAGTCAAGTTTACTTTTCTAAATTTTGTAATTGCCAAAAGCGTGGCATGATTCCAGGCATTTTTCTGCGATGGTAACTTTTTCTGTTTGGACGGCATTCCGCCGCCCGCCCGCAGGGCAAGTCCGCGATCCCGCAGCAAGCATGCTGTGGCGTAAGCAAAGCCGCAATATGGAAAGAGGAATTTCAAATGATGGAAGAGATCTCTGAACAGCGGATGGAAGAATATGTCAAGTATTTTCCCGGGCCTCAACCAGGTATGGTGCTTGCTTCGGTTGTTGAAGGGAACACAGAAGCTCAACTCTGGTACACATCCCTGCCTGACAATAATGTTGTTTGCCTGCTATGGGACAAAGGCAATAACGTTTTTTATTTATCGGGTCAATTGATATTGCCGGAAACGATAAAGGATTTAGCTTCACTTATCAATACAAATGTAAAAGAAAAAGCCATTAAGGAAGGGCTGTCATATTTCAAGGTAAAAACTCTTTCATCCACGCTGGAAAACTCAATCACAGATATTTTCCAGAACATCCCGCTCCACAAAACAAACAAGCTTTTTTATACCTTCCGGGCTAAAAGGGTGAAGACCATCCCAAATCCAGGATTGGAAGGCATTCAATTTCATCCGATCGATGCAGCTATTCTTGAGGAAGGTCGGTTTAAAAACAACCACCATGTAAGATCAGAAATCGAATGGATGTGGCCGTCACTGGAGAGATTTCTGGAAAAAGGTTTTGGGACAGCAGCGGTATTAGATGCGAGAATTATTTGTTGGTGTACAGCAGAATATGTAAGCAAGAGCAAATGTGGGATTGGCATAGAGGTTATTGAGGAATTTCAGAACAAAGGTATTGCTACAGCAACGGCTGCACATTTTCTCGAGCAATGCATGAATCAGAATATTGTTGCTCATTGGGAATGCGACAAGGATAATATTGGATCATTTCGCGTTGCCGAGAAAGTTGGGTTTGAGAAAACCGAAGAAACAGGTTTTTGGAGTGGCCAATTTCTCCGTTAGGTGTAAGCAGTTCGGCTAACACAGCCTGCCCTGGACGCTGGGGACTGCCGCTTCGCGGCGTGCCGTATTTACAAGCATTTCGCGCAGCGTGAGTTCGAGATTTTTCTGCTCTCAAACAGAATCCACGTCCTTCCATCCTGCGCAAAGGTAATAGGATATTTATGATCGTCCAGGCATTGTCGTCTGATTTGCATAAGTCAAAAGAAGCATAATCCAATGATTCGAAAAATCCTTTTAAAAGCTTCTGTATTGTTTTTCTCAACAAGCGCAGGCATTGTCGTTGCCGGTATCATTGTATCCCCCTATGTCTGGTATATGAATATGATCGCAAATGACGGTCCCATTTTTCCTCCGCCACTTGTGGCATTGGGGTTCTTTGGATTACCCTTCGCTTTCCTCCTTTTCCCCGTCCAGCTCAGCGTGGCTTTGTATGAGTTCTTCAGTGGAAAATCACTCGGTTCATATTTCCCGCTGATAGCCATAGTGAATGGTTTATCAGCGGGCCTCCTTTGGTCTTATGTGCTGAAATCAAGCGAAACGAATGCCGCCTTTGTTCTTGCGCTCCTTGGGATTGCTCTGATCCAATCCTTCGTTGTGTTTGGCTCTACCTGGCTATTGGAAAGAATCGCACCATTAATCTTGGATGTTTTACTAAAAATATCCAATGTCTTAAAGTCACCCCCCCGCCCACCATGAAGACAGCACCATTTCGTGAAACGAGCCATCAATGAGCTAGCCGCCCGCCGATCAACCGCAGTGTCAAGAGATAAGCACCCAAAACTGAAAATTGATCCCCACCATGAAAAAACGGTTCTGAATGGAACACATTCGGAACCGTTTTTTCGACATTGTGATTCCTTCCTTGCGTATGCTAAAACAAATTAACCGGTTCAGTCATTGTGTTTGGGCGGAGAAAGGCTATTTTCGTTCCGGATACTTTTACATTTTAATACGTATGGCGGGAAACAGAATCCTGGACAGCATCTGTTTGGGATTTCCAGGTCACTTGCAAAGTTAATGCACAATGATCGGTCAAAAAACGTTGATGAGGCCTGGGCATTGCCCGGTCCTCCAGGCGTAGAATATCTGGTTGTACCTGGATCGTGCTTTTTTCAGGGTAACGGATGAGCAAATAATCCAGGGTGGTCTTCCAGGTTTCAGGCACCAGTGGAAAAGGAATATAGGTTGGGCGGGGGTCATTGGCTAATACGTCAACCAGTCCCGCCTGGGCCAGGAGCTCTGCATACAAAAAAGCATGGCGCGGAAAATTAAAATCACCACACAAGATCACCAACGCGTTCGGAGCTTCGGCCCGCACCAAACCGGCCAGGTACTGCACTTGTTTGGTTTGTATGCGCACCATGAAGTTCGCGTTTGACCAGTTTCCCAGGTAATTGGCGTGAAGATGTGTGTTCATCACCACGATGGGCTGCTTATCCACCACGAATTCGGTTCTCAGCACACCTTTTCCCAAAGCCCAATCGGCAAAACCGATACTGAACGGCCAGCCGCGGTCTGGATAAGCCAAAAAGCTTTGATTCTCAACAGGAAGCTTTGCCAGAGTTAACAGACCACCCTTCGGCACCAAATACCTCGAGCCGAAAGCGAAAAACGGGTATAGGTCCTTCATCTCGCGCCATATCAAAGGGATATATGTGTTTTGCTGAATCTCCTGAAAGCAAAACACATCAACGGACCGCTGCAACAGAATGCGCATCAGCCGCTTCAATCGGGATGTTCCCAGATAAAATGGCAAGGCAAAGGTGTTTAGAGACAGCAATGAAAATGTTCTGGGGTTTGCCTCAGGTTTCATGAAACCAACCCTGGCTGTGCCGGTCCAGCTGGCGCAATCCAATTCGAGCGAATTGCTTCCCTATAAGAACGGGGAGGCCAGACGCAAGAATCCATCCAGCAATCGACGCCAGAGAGGGGAATTTTGATAGTCAGCCAGGGAAAAGCGGTCACATTTTTGTATATCCTTCTGGAAGTCTTCTGCCAGTTCCCTGGCCTTTTCTTCATCATAGATCACCGCCATTATTTCGTAATTTAAATAAAAACTGCGAATGTCAAAATTAGCCGTGCCGATGGCACAGACTTGCGAATCGATATTTATGGTTTTACAGTGGAAATATCCATCCCGGTACAGGTAGACTTTGGCGCCCGCCTGGGCAACATCAGCATAATAAGTATAGGCGGCGCGATGCGGGAGCTCCAGATCCGTCCCATGCAACGAGCACATGATTTCCACTTCGACCCCCGAGAGGGCGGCAGCTTTAATTGCTTCCAACAGGTTTTCATCGGGGATGAAGAAGGGCGACTGGATCTGCACTTTGGTAGTGGCGTTCACGATCATCGAAAAATACAACTGCCTGATAGCCTGCCAGTGCGAATCCGGTCCCCCTTGCGTAATATGCATCGGCGTAAACGGCAGACTATCTGGTTTGATCTTCGAAAAGTAGATCTGATCAGCCAGATTTTCATTCGTGGCATTAAACCAGGTGGTCGCAAAAGAGGCCTGAAGTGCCAATACGGCTTCTCCTACGAATCTCAAGTGCGTATCTCTCCAAAACCCCAGCCGGTTATGCCCCGGCAGCTGCTCTTTATCCAGATTCATCCCGCCCATATAGCCGATCTCGCCATCGATCACGGCAATTTTACGGTGGCAGCGATAGTTGAGCGTATGAAAAGTGGAAAACTGTTTGAAGACTTTGTATGGAAAAAGCTGCACCCCCGCCTCTCTTAATTCCTGGAGATAAGGCTGGCTGACAGTAAATCCGGAATCATCCACCAGAGCGCGGATTTTGACACCTGCTTTGGCACGCTCGATCAACGCATTTTTAAGTTCAATGGTGAAGGGGTCTTCATTCCAGATGTAATATAAAAGATGAATTGAAGAATGCGCACTGCGAATATCTTCAAGTAAGCGCGTATATTTCTCCTGCACGTCCTGCAGCATCTTCACCTGGTTATAACCGGTTAGCACAGATGGCGAATTGTGAGTTAGCAGGTATACCAATTTGCTGCGATAAGAATTGGGTTTCTCAAGTTTGATCTTTTCTGCATATTTGGTTTGAGCGTCCATCAGCGGCTGGATGATCAACCCATCATGGGGTGTGGATAAACCGCCAATGTGCGCGAGCTTTGTCTCCTTTCTAAACGCTTTATACCCGCGGCCAAAAAAGATATAGATAAGCCAACCGATCACAGGAAAACCAAGCATCAAAAACAGCCAGGCAAAGGCGGATTGAGGTGTGCGGTTGTCCAACAAGATGGTCATTACCACGATCACCACATACAACCCAATAAGCAACCCGAGAATTTGTACCAGCGTTAAAGTGATTGCAGAAAGAACCATCATCATCTCGATCGATCAAATATGTAAATAGGTCGTTTGTGTGCCCTGCAACCTTTGCCCGCGGCGATTACACCAGGGCTTGAAAAGATTTGGAACAGAGTTTAAACTTTGCATCACGGAATACCCCAGGTTGTTGGTTGTCTGCATTTTTGAGCACGAAAGACCAGATTTCGTCGAGTTCGAAAAAATCGTCAAGTTTGACAGTAACCAGTGGCACTTCAAGATCAGGATACCTCTTGTCAACTTCAACTTTCTTACACGGGGTTGGTCCAGACCAAAATAGAAGTAATGAATTTATCATACAACAAACCCTCTCCACCCGCATCCATCTGCTGGGGAGGGTTTGTCTCCCCCAGTTGGGGGTGATTGATTTCAGGTTGGGATTTGAATCTATCCCATGGCTGCTTACTCATCCGCCAGTTTTGTGAGGCGAAAAGGGGTTATCATGCTATCTTATCCTCACCCCATAATTTCCTATGAGCGGTATGATGGGTAATATTCTTCATTGCTTCAAGAACGCATCAAACATTGGATCAACCTGGTGTGCAAGTGGGCGTCCGGGATGCCGTTGTACCCATTCAGGCAATTGGTGTCTTAATGGAATTGAGGTTCAAGGAGGTTTGCCGTGGAAAAGAAAGATATGC
The DNA here is from genome assembly GCA_020047815.1 of Anaerolinea sp. Lineage (GTDB taxonomy): Bacteria > Chloroflexota > Anaerolineae > Anaerolineales > Villigracilaceae > Villigracilis. Next base: position 1,280 of record JAIFNG010000007.1, on the reverse strand, counting down.
TCGCGAAAATTCTCTCCATCATCGGGACCGTGCTGGTGTGGATCCCCATCCTCGCGCCGGTAATTTTTGGGATCGCTTCGCTGGCCACGGAAGGCACCTTTCACTTTGACTATCTGATGCCCGCGGAATTTGGCATGTTGGTCTTTGCCGGCGGGGCCTTGCTGCTTTTGGGAGCACTCCGTGCCGGGACCTGGTTGGTCATCATCGCCCCGGGTATCGTCATCGCGGCTGGATCGATCAGTATCCTCAATACATTCGGGGATGTCGAGCCGGGCAGTATGAGATGGAAGATCGCGATGGGATTGCTGATCACTTATTTGCTGGCAACCGTGGTAACGGGTGTTGGCGGAGTTCTGTTGGCCATGGATCAGTTCAAGAAATAATTCCCGCTTTGGTTATTGGAAGAAACTTCCCGAAGGTTGTCTTGAGGCGCTCGAAAACCTCGAAATAAACCTTCGGGACGGTGCCTGGATTACAAAGTAAATTTTTCATGCGCGGGCTGTATGATCTGAACAACTCCCTAAAGACCAACAAACTGGGGAGTTCGTTTATTCGTGAAAAATTCGTGGATGGTTTTTGGAGCGGGGGAAATTAGTGCCGTCCACGAATAAAAGCAACAATTAAACAAACCGCGCATCATGTCATTCGTGCATTTGTGACCCCTCATTCGTGGACGGCTCTCATTCGTGCATTCATGCCCCCACAATAATTTTTGGGAGGTGTTTTTCTTTGCCATCCCTGCCATTCAGATTTAGAATTGATCATTGAACAACCCTACCAAATTATGGACGCGGAGCAGAAATGGTTACAACATCGATGGTCTTATCCGCGTTCGCAGCGCCCCTCCGCGTCCAAATTTTTTATTGATCTGGAATTATCAGCTTCATTCCCAGACCTTCAGGAGAGCAGAAATGAATATTGTGCATGTGCATGTTCACATCAAACCCGAATTTATGGCAGCCTTCAAACAGGCCACCCTCGAGAATGCCTCCGCCAGCGTGCAGGAACCCGGGGTGGCGCGCTTTGACGTGCTTCAGCATGACGAAGACCCGGCGCATTTCATCCTGGTGGAAGTCTACCGCTCGGCGGAAGCCGTCGCTGCTCACAAGCAGACCGCGCACTACGCCAAATGGCGCGACACCGTGACCGATTGGATGGCGGAACCGAGGCAGGGCATCAAACTGTCCAATGTCTTCCCGCCCGATGGGGGCTGGTAACCATGGGGACTTTTGAATTTGCCACCGCCAACCGCATCATTTTCGGGGCAGGAAAACTGTCAG
>JAIFNG010000186.1 GCA_020047815.1 Anaerolinea sp. | reverse complement strand
TTGTTACCAAGATGGAAATACGGTATTGTCATAATCACAATATGATTATACTCACTTTTTTATTTATGCAAATAAATATTTGCATAAATAAGTTGACGTATCCTCCTATCCTGCTATAATCCGACCTTGTGATAAAAAGTACCTGTCCATCAAAGCGCTGCTGTCAATGACATTTACCTGGGAATCCACTTTTGCCATCGCTTTGGAATTACGCCGCCAGCATCCCGAAGTCGATCTCGAGGAAGTTTCACTGGGGCAGATCTATCAATGGACAATCCAACTTAATGAATTTGAGGATGACCTCGCCCTTGTAAACGACGACATCCTATATGCAATCTACCAAGACTGGTTCGAGGAGAACATTCATGGACAATGAAAAATTAAGTTTACCCAACTACGACATTCCAGAAGATATGCAGGATGTTGTAGCAATCACCACGCTTGACCGCCTGTACAATTGGGGCAGACGGTCATCGGTATGGCCGCTAATGTTCGGGTTGGCTTGCTGCGCGATCGAAATGATCGCAGCACAAACCGCGCGTTATGACATGGCACGCTTCGGCATGGAGGTCATGCGCCCCACGCCGCGACAGGCAGACATGATGCTGGTCTCCGGAACCGTGACCAAGAAAATGTTGCCGGTCATCGTGCGTTTATATAATCAAATGCCTGAACCAAAATACGTTGTGGCAATGGGCGCTTGCGCTTCCGGCGGCGGACCTTTCAAGGAAGGTTATAACGTGGTCGCTGGTATTGATAAATTCCTGCCCGTTGATATTTACATCCCCGGCTGCCCTCCCACCCCACAGGCATTGATTGCAGGTATGATCAAATTACAGGAAAAGATCGACAAGGAATCCATTAAAAAGGTTCGCTGGTACAACAAGGAAAAGAAAGACGGAAACTATGTACCCATGCCGATCCTTGGACCCGACCTGATCGATGTGCGCCGCAACGCTGAAATTCGTGATATTTCCGCCAAAGCCGCCGTGTTAAAGGAGAGTGCATAATGGCAACCGCGATTGAACCTCAGACTGTTGATCTGACTGCCCGATTCCCGGGCAAGGTCACTGCAGACAGCCGGCCCGGCTATACAGGCTTCCTGGTCAACAAGGAAAATCTGGTCGAAGTGGCAGCTGCCCTCCACAATGAATTTGGCTTTGATCTGCTTACCTCACTGACCGGTGTGGACTATATCGCAGAAAATAAAATGGAAGTTGTCTACAATGCCTACAAAACCACCGGCGGCGCAGGACTAATATTCAAAGTTCAGGTCGAGCGGGTTGATCCAATTGAAGTTCCCTCTTTAACACACATCTGGCACGGACTTGAATACCAGGAACGTGAAGCATGGGATCTGTTCGGCATCAAGTTTACCGGCCATCCTGACCTGCGCCGCATCCTGATGTGGGAAGGATTTGAAGGTTACCCGCTCCGCAAGGATTGGAAGGAAGCTTTCTACGAAGAGGAAATCAAACCCTACAAGAGCCGTTGGCCTGAGGGCAAACATATCCTCGCGGAAGAAAAGAATGTATTCCATGACAATCTCAACCTCCCCAAAGGCTTTGACCCTGAAAAATACATCGTTGACAAGGAAGAGGATCTTTACGCATCCCTAGAGCGCCACACATTGAAGGATGAAGAAGGCAGGATGAGGACTGACCATGTCGTCGTCAACCTGGGACCACACCACCCATCCACTCACGGTGTGCTGCGCGTGGCTGTCACGTTGAATGGCGAGACTGTCATGGGGCTCAAACCTGTTATGGGCTATCTGCATCGCAATCATGAAAAGATCGGCGAACGCAACACGTATGTGCAAACGATCCCCTATACCGACCGCCTTGACTACTTCAACTCAATGAGTAACAACTTTGGGTATGTGACCACTGTTGAAAAGATGATGAACATCCCCGTTGCCGAGCGCGCAGAATACATCCGCGTCATCATGGCGGAACTCAGCCGCATTCAAAACCACCTCATTTTCGTCGGCATGTTGATCAACGACCTCGGATCGATGTACACGCCTTCGTTATATGCCTTTGAAGAACGCGAACTGATCCTTGATATCTTTGAAGCGGTTTCCGGCTCTCGAATGATGTGTAATTACTTCCGGTTCGGCGGCGTGGTACGCGATGTCCCTGATGACATGCTGCAGAAAATCAAAGACCTGGTCTTTGACCGCCTGCCTGCCAAAGTGGATGAAATGGAACGTTTCCTGAGTGAAAATGAAATTTTGGTTGGACGTTTGAAAGGCACCCATGTCCTGAGTGCAGAAGATGCGATCAACTACTCTGTGACGGGGCCCGTTTTGCGAGCCTCAGGCGTGCCGTACGACCTGCGCCGTGCCGACCCGTATTCGATCTATGACCGTTTTGATTTTGACGTGGCGGTTCGCCACAATGGCGACATGATGGATAACTACCTCATCCGCTTTGACGAGATTCGACAGTCGCTCAGGATATTGGAACAGGCAGTCAAGCAAATTCCCCAGGGTCCGATCAACTCCCAGAAACCGAATTACCAGGTCAAAGTCCCGGCAGGCGAGGCGTATGGACGCATTGAAGCGCCCAAAGGCGAGTTGGGGTTCTACATTGTCTCGAATGGAAAAGCGAATCCCTATCGCTATCACGTTAGGGCACCTTCGTTCGTTAACCTCACCGCAGTTGAGAAGATGTGTATTGGCACAAAAATTCAGGACTTCGTCGCTTTGCTCGCCATGCTCGATATCGTCATGGGCGAATTGGATCGCTAACAGGAGAAACAACCATGTATGGATTAGGCATTTTAAAAGGACTCAGCGTAACCTGGAAACGCTTCTGGGATACTTATATAGACGACATCTCCTGGGCGATGAGCGGCAGAAAACGCTATCACACCGAAGAAGGAATCAGGCATCGCTCCAGCAAAAACACAAAAGGCATCTTTACAGTCCAATATCCCGAGGAACAATTGATCGTGCCGGAGGAATTCCGCTTCATACCCTTTTTGGTCTACGAAGAACAGGCTGATGGCAAAAAAGAGCCGCGCTGTACAGCATGCGGAATTTGCTCCAAGGCATGTCCTCCGCAGTGTATCTGGATCGTACGTTCAAGCGACTCGGTGACCGGAAAACCCGTCTCCACTCCGGCAGAATTCTATATTGACATGGACATTTGCATGAACTGCGGTTTCTGTGCCGAGTACTGCCCATTTGATGCGATCAAGATGGATCATGATTTTGATATCGCCTCACAGGGACGTAATGTATACAACCTTGAAAAACTATTGAAACCAGCCTCCTATTACGCGGAAGTTCGCCCGTTGAACTACAACCAGGAAGAGGAAGCTCGCAAGGCCAAGGAAGCCGCCAAAGCCGCAAGGGCAGCGGGAACTGCGGCTGCACCTACTGCGTAAGTGAAGGTCCAGACGGGTAGTCTGGTAAACAGGTACACACAGGCGTGCAGACAGGTATTTTATGCCTGCGGGTTCGGAGTGTGTACTTGTTTACATTTTTATTACAGGAAATCAAATGACAAAAAATATTACAAAAGAAGCCGTATTGGCTGCGCTTGGCAAGGTGCAGGAGCCTGAATTACACCAAGACCTCGTCACTCTCAACATGATCCGTAATCTGGAGATCGAGGGTGATAAAGTCACATTTACAGTCATGCTCACAACGCCAGCGTGCCCCCTGCGCGGACGAATTGACAAGGAAGTACGCGAAGCTGTGATGGCGGTTGATGGCGTTAAAACTGTTGATGTGAAAATGGACTCGGATGTTCCGAATGATGGCCGTATGCGCGGACTGGTAAACATGCCCATTCGCAATGCGATTGCGATCGGCTCAGGAAAAGGCGGCGTGGGCAAATCAACAGTCTCCGTCAATATCGCCGTTGCGCTTGCCCAAAGTGGAGCGCGTGTAGGGCTGATGGATGCAGATATTTACGGACCCAACACACCGACCATGCTTGGCGTGGATAAACTCCCCGTACCAGATGGACCGAAAATCGCTCCCGCCGTAGCCTACGGCATCAAAATGGTCTCGATGGGTTTGCTTGTCAAACCTGGACAACCCCTCATTTGGCGCGGACCGATGCTCAACTCTGCCATTCGCCAATTCCTAAGTGATGTAGAGTGGGGCGAACTGGATTATCTCATCGTAGACCTGCCCCCCGGCACTGGCGATGCGGCATTATCCCTTGCGCAAGCTCTGCCGCTAAGCGGCGCAGTGGTTGTGACATTACCACAACTGGTTTCGCTTGAAGATGCCACCCGTGGATTGAACATGTTCAAACAATTGGAAGTACCAATTCTGGGTGTCGTTGAAAATATGTCCTATCTTGACCTGCCTGACGGCACACGCATGGACCTCTTCGGTTCAGGCGGAGGTGAGGCGCTCGCACAGGCAACCGAGACAACATTCCTTGGTAAAATTCCGATTGATCAAAATGTTCGTATCGGCGGAGACACAGGCAAGCCGATCGTTGTTTCCTATCCCGAGTCGGCTGCTGCAAAATCGATCCAGGATATCTCACAACAGATCGCAGCAAAAATCAGCGTGGCGGCCCTAACTGCCAGCAACACCCTGCCGATCAACATTGTAGAATGAGCAAAAATTAGGATATTGAAAGGCCCGACGGGCATTATTTGCCCCTAGGGTCTTTTTGATTTCTCCATCGAGATATACCATCCTCCATTCACTTCCCTACGGTATAATTGCTCCCATGCAAAACAACATTATCGGTGTTCGATTCACCAAAATTGGTAAAATCTATCACTTTGACTCTTCCGCCCTTCCTGACGTAAAGCCTGGCGATCATGTCATCGTGGATACTTCCCGCGGCAAGCATCTCGGTGAGGTTATCCAGGTTCTTGAAGAAACCCCTCCACAACCCGAGGGCGGATGGAAAACTGTAGAGCGCGGAGCCACCCCTCGTGACCTTCTCCTCCAGCAATCATGGCAAGCCAAACAAACTGAAGCCATGATCAACTGCCGCGCCCGCGTAGCTGAGCTTCATCTCAAGGACGTAAAAATTGTCACTGCCGAATACAATTACGATGGCTCACGCCTTGCTTTCCTCTTCAGCACCGAAAGCGAGGAAAAAGCTGACTTAAAATCACTAAAAAAAGATATGAGTCAGTTGTATCCAACTGCACATGTTGAAATGCGCCAGATCGGTCCGCGTGATGTGGCAAAATTCCTGGGCGGCATGGGCGCGTGTGGAATTGAAACTCGCTGTTGCTCAAAATTCCTGACCGATTTTTCCCCCATTTCGATCAAGATGGCGAAAGAACAAGGCATCTCCCTCACCCCAAATGAAATCACTGGCATGTGCGGACGACTGCGTTGCTGCCTTATTTACGAGTATGAGCAATATGTTGAAGCACGTAAGACCCTGCCAAAACGTAACAAGCGCGTTGTCACCCCCAAGGGTGAAGGCAAGGTGATCGACGTACTGCCAATGAGTGAGAAAATTGTCGTGCTTGTCGAAAGCGGCACAGACCGCCCACAACACATGACTTTCTCCCGTGACGAAGTTGAACCTTGGGATGAACTCGAGGCTTTGAGACGTAAATCCCAGGAGCCTTGTAATCACGGAGAAGGTGAATGCACTTGCGGCAGTAAACCCCGGCAGAAACAAACCAAACAAAAATAAATTACACGGAACACGAAATTTATACGTGTTCCGTGTTCCAAATAGATCTTTTATGACCAACCCATGGACATCCCCTCAAAACATCCTTGTCATCCTTGCCCATCCCGATGATCCTGAATTTTTTTGCGGCGCTACGTTGGCGCACTGGGCGCGTGCTGGGCATCAAATCACGTACCTGCTGATGACCTGCGGAGACAAGGGGTTCAATCCCGCCACCCACCCTGAAATGACTCCCGAAATATTGTGCGGAGTAAGACATCAGGAACAAATGAACGCTGCGAAAATTATCGGGGCCAAAGCAGTTTATTTTCTAGACCATGCGGATGGATACCTCGTCCCAAGCCTTGATCTGCGTCGTGACATCGTGCGCGAGATCCGCAGACACAAACCGAGTATCCTTATAACCTGTGACCCTCAAAATTTATTCGCCACCTATGGCATCAACCACCCCGACCACCGCGCCTGCGGACAGATCGTGCTGGATGCTGTCTTTCCAGCTGCCGGGAATTTGGTGTATTTCCCTGAATTACTGGCAGAAGGTTTCCAACCCCACATGCCAAAGGAAATCTGGTGCTCACTCACCAGCCAACCCAACACCACGTTGGATGTAACCGAAACCTGGAATATCAAACTACAGGCAATCCTTGAACATAAAACACAGATCCCTGACACATCCAAGCTGCTTGAGCGTATGAAGTCCCGGCGCACTGAAGACAGCACAGATGAAAATCCAAGATATGAAGAAAAGTTTCGCGTGGTGAAATATTCATAACAAAAGATGGTCAATAGGATCACAACTATCGACAATCAAAGGATAATAAATCATGATCACTGACCATCTGTCCGAAGCAAGATCACACTTTAAATATACACAGACACTGCGGCGCGACTTCCACATGCACCCTGAATTGGGATTCAGGGAAATTCGCACAGGCGGTATCGTAGCAAAGGAACTTGAAGCGCTTGGAATTGAAGTCACCAAGGGGGTTGGCAGGACAGGCGTGGTTGGCCTGCTCGAAGGCGGCAAACCCGGTCCCACCCTGCTTATGCGGTTTGACATGGATGCACTGCCCATCCTCGAAGACACCGGCGCAGAGTATTCCTCTCAAAATTCAGGCATCATGCACGCCTGTGGACACGATGGTCACACGTCAATCGGGCTTACCGTTGCCCAAATTTTGAACGCTCACAAAAGTGAACTGGCTGGCACGATCAAATTTTGTTTCCAACCATCCGAGGAAGGCAACAACGGTGAAGAGATCGGGGGGGCGGAAATGATGATGAAAGATGGTGTGCTGGAAAATCCAAAAGTAGATATGACCCTCTCAATGCACCTTTGGAATGAAAAACCGCTTGGTTGGGTGCATGTTGCCAAGGGTCCTGTCATGGCAGGCGCAGAGGAATTCAAAATTAAGATCATTGGCAGGGGTGGACACGGAGCAATTCCGGAAGCAGCGGTAGATCCCGTTGTTTGTGCAGCACAAATTATCTCTGCTGCACAAACCATTGTCTCACGTAACGTTTCCCCCATGGAAACCGCAGTCGTCAGTTTTACCGTGATCCAAGGCGGAACGGCATTCAATGTCATTCCGCAGGAAGTATTGATGGAAGGCACCATCCGCACGTTCGAGCCAAAGGTCAGGCAAAAAGTCGTCAGGCGATTTGAAGAAATCGTGACTGGCATAGCATCTGCAATGGAATGTCAGTCTCAGGTTAATGTCAAGCGGCTTACTCCAGCCCTCATTAATGCAGCGGACATCACCGGCATTGTACAGGAAACAGCCCGACGAATATTGCCGCAAGCAAATCACGATAGCACGCCCTGCCTCACCATGGGCGCAGAGGATATGGCTTTTATGCAGGAAAAAGTGAATGGCTGTTATTTATTCATCGGCTCAAATAACGCCGAAAAGAATCTCAACTATGGTCATCATCACCCCAAATTTGATTTCGATGAACAAGCCCTCATAACCGGAGCGGCGCTCATGTCTGCCGCTGCACTGGATATTTTGAAATAACAAAAGCATTTGGACAACATGAAACGGAAACGAAACCTGGTATTCGCAATTGTATTGTCCATAGCAGCCGGCATTCTCACCCTGCAAACTGTATTTGCGCCTGCACCTGATTCAATAACGCCCCTTCCGGCAGCGAAAGAATCCAATACCGAAGCATTTATCCCTGAATCCTGCGCCTATGTTTGGGCTTATCACGACGCACCCGAGTTAACAAATAACTTAAACATCGATATTCAAGCTATTAATCATAACGCGAGCGCCAGGGTGCAGTTTTTCGGTGAAGATTGCGTCTACGCCGATGGTCGCTCCACTTTTGGCGCGATGGAAACAGACTTCTACGTCTACTCACCCGCCGATAACCTGACAAACGAAGGCGCCTTTGGAAACTGGATGACACAGGTTATGTCAATCATTGTGCAAATTCCGCGCGAAGAAATCAAAGGCAACCATGGCTTTGTAGAATTTTGGTTCGAGAAAAACGAAACCGAGCATATTATCGTCCGCGTGCCGATTCAAAAATACATGGATGAGTCACAGGAAAAAACAGGCGTGCAATTGTTTCGCATGTTTTCCCCTGCGCCATAACCTCACCCTGAAGTCGGACAACTTACTATCTGTATTTTCTACCATCCCCTCATCAGCAAATTGATGCGCCTAAGAATCAGAGCTGCCAGATTTGGCGGCTTACTTATTCTTGACATTCAGTCAAGGTTGTTATATAATTCGTTTAGTTATATCTAAACATTCTAAAGGATAATCATGCCCACCTCCCTCCCTCAATTAAAAAAGGAATTTACAGAAGGCTTGAGTCAAATCAGCCGCTTTTGGGGTTTTCCCAAAGGTATGGGGGCGATCTTCGCCGTGCTCTACCTTTCTTCCGTTCCACTCTCGCTGGATGAGATCGTTCAGAAAACAGGTCTTACAAAAGGCGCGATCAGCACCGAGGTCCGCACGCTGGCTCGTATGGGACTTGTGCATCGCTCATCCAAACTTGCAGACCGCAAGGATTACTACGAAGCCGAAAGCGATTTTTACAAATCCATCCGCTCGATCTTGAAGGAGAGGCAAAACAGCGAATTTGACAACGCCATCCGCTCGATTGCGAAGACACTTGCCAAACTCAATGCGGGCGAAATCAGCGGCGACAACGAAGAGATAAAATTTATCCGGCAGCGCGTGCAGGCGATGCAGGAGTTCTTCGACGCGCTGGACAGCCTAACCCACGCAGTGGTCAAACTTGAAAGCCTTGGATTAAGCAACATTAGCAAAATCTTATCGGTATTGAAATAAGGAGATGAAATGAAAATAGCTGTGACAGGAGCATTCTCGTACTCAGGAAAATACATCACAAAGCGACTACTTGCCCAAGGTGAAGAAGTCATCACCCTAACCAATCATCCAAACCGCCCTGATCCGTTTTATGGGAAAGTCAACGCGTTTCCATTGAATTTTCAAAACGAACAGGAATTGATCTCGATCCTGCGCGGCGTGGATGTGCTGGTCAACACCTACTGGATTCGTTTCGACATGGATGCCAACACCCAGCCGAAAGCTGTGGGAAACACAAAAATCCTGATCAACTCTGCAGCAAAGGCGGGCGTCAAACGCATCGTACATATCAGCATCACAAACCCATCTGCTGATTCACACCTTCCTTATTTTTGGGGAAAAGCCACCAATGAAAAAGCAGTGATGGATTCTGGTATGAGTTACGCGGTATTGCGCCCAACAGTGTTGTTTGGCAAAGAAGATATTCTCATCAACAACATTGCCTGGCTATTGAGAAAATTTCCATTTTTCGGATTACCAGGCGACGGCTCTTACAAGCTCTCCCCCGTTTACGTGGATGATCTCGCCGAACTTGCCGCAGACGCCGTCTACAAAAAAGAAAATTATATCTGGGATGCCGTTGGACCCGATGAATTCACCTTCAAGGAAATGGTGCAGTTGATTGGAGAAAAAATTCACGCAACCCGATTGCTGGTTCCGCTTCCGCCGCTTCTAGCGTTGTGGGCAGCCCAGTTCCTGAGCCTCTTTGTAAAAGATGTCATGCTCACCCCCGAGGAAGTGGACGGCTTGATGTCGAACCTGCTCATCTCCGAAGAAGCGCCACGATGCGAGACCAGCTTGCGAAACTGGCTGGAAGAAAATAAAGCCACAGTTGGAAAGCAATACGCATCTGAACTAGCAAGACATTTCTAAAAAAAGCCCCGCTCTCAAAGTCGGGGCTTTTTGATCACTCGAGCGGAACCACGCCCGTGCAGCGCGGGCTGTCCATACATCCATAATATTTCCTCTCACCACCCGAACCATTGCGTTCAATCCGCAACACCATCATTTTGCCGCAAACAGGACAATTCGGCACAAAATCAGTTGGACGCTCCATACGCAAAGGATGGGTCCCGCCGATCTTTGCTACTGCGAGTTGAAAAAGGATGATCACATCAGACGGATCGTAAGAATCACTGGATGGAATATGCACCAGCGGCAGTCCTGCGTTGGTAAATAAGTCATCCAGGAACTTGTCACTCGCACGCGCCTCGGTTTTTGAGATCGGGCGCACAATCTCCACACCGAAAGCAGGGGCCAAGGTTTGCCTGTCGCAAAGCAAAAAATCCACATGCTTTCTAAAAAACTTATTAAAGAAATGGACATTCTCATTTGGACGCACAATATAAAAGACATCATTCAATGAAACTTTGGGACAGATCGAATACCGTTCCCCCATCAATTCAGTCAATGCACGAAATAATGCCAGTTCTGTGGAAGCAAGGAACGGCACACGTAATCTGTAAGGCAAACGCTGTGTGTCTGTATCTTTATCTGCCATGAAATCAACCACCATAATAATTGCTAAAATTCTGAATCCAGCTTACAAGTGCCCAAGAGTATGCATATACCAGGAAAAAATATACAACCGCGAAGTATTATATTACAGGACAATATAAAGGAGCAAGCGATTAAGCAGGCAAACACGGCGATAGATCATAAAAGAGATTCCAGTAATTCACGCTCATCCCCGTCATTTACTATTTCCCCATCCAACCACGCGGCGCGAAGTCTCGTAAGGATTTCGGTAAATCGCGGGCTGGGAACAAGCCCATATGCTTTCAGGTCATTACCTGTCGTCTTTTGCTTTACATACCGCCACCTGACCAAAAATTCCTTCAGAACAGTCTCCTCCGAAACAAGCCAGAGGACATAGACGACGATCAACGGGATCTTTTCGAGCTTAAAAGTCAATAGGCTGGGAGAGGCACTCTTTAACGATGGCAGGTCATTCTTCAGTTGAATTGCTGAAATGGATATCTGTCTTAACTCGGAGGAGAAATTAAGACGTTCTGCCAGAGATGCGACCGCTTCAACTTTTGAATCGATCAGCCAAAGTAAATAGCCGGTCACAATCCGGTTTCCCAAAACGCCAAACACTACGGGCGGAATGGCATTAAGCAAATCCGAATACCGTTCATTAAATCCTGGCAGGGGGGGATCAAATGCGCCGAAGATACCCAGATCATACAAGCGAGCCAACATCGACGCGGAATTTTCCTCTTTTAAGATCAAGTCAAACTCATGACGGATACGATCACCGCTGAGACTCGATAGCGTTTCTAGTGCCTTGTCCCCAATTTGCGAAGTTATCTTAAAACCATACCGCTGCTCATAGCGGACAGAGCGAAAGATACGTGTGGGGTCCTCGATAAATGAATCTGGATGCAGGACACGGATCAATTTTTTGCTTAAGTCATCCAATCCGCCAAGGGGGTCGAGCAGTGCGCCAAAATCATCGCCGTCCAAACGAACAGCCATGGCATTAATAGTGAAATCGCGGCGTCGAAGGTCATCATCAATGGAGGCCGGAGATATGGTCGGCAACATTCCAGGTTGGGAATAGGTTTCGGTGCGAGCAGTGATGAGATCCAACCTCGAACGTTCGTTATTCAACAACGGTGGAATGTGCCAGATGGCCGTATGGAATTTATAGTGGGGTGTGAGTTTGCCCCCGAATTTTTTTACAAGAGCCTCGCCAAGTTTAATCGCATCTCCTTCGACAACAATATCGTAATCATTAACCGGTTGTTTGAGTAAAAGGTCACGTACAAAGCCGCCGACCAGGTAGGAAGGCATACCCAGGGATGCAGCCTGATCAGCAATTTGCGAGAGTAGACTCTGCTTCACATACGGGATCATCTTTGGGTCACGCATAAGAGTGCACAGATCAGTACTCATTGATCTCCCTTAAATCTCATGCGGGCTGATGGCGTCGCTTAATCCATCACCGATAATATTCCAGGCAATACCGAACAACAGGACTGCAAGGGTGGCGGGGACAAAAACCCACCAATACTTGAAGAGATTGCCATACGGACCAATCACCCAGTTCCGCCCCATGAAAAGCAATTCACCCCAGGGAGAGTTGCCGCCAATGTGAATAAAAGTAAGCGTTGCCTGAAAGAGCACCACATTGCCTATATCACGCGCAGCCAGGACAATGGCTGGCGAAATGGAATTTGGGATCAGGTGATGAAAAATGACACTGGAGGGGGTTGCTCCCAAAGCCCGCGCTGCTTGAATAAATTCAGTATTTTTCAGGGTAATCACAACGGCATTGATCATGCGCGAGTAAGGCATCCACGAAAATAAGATAAGGCTAAGCATAAGTGGGTTAATAAGATTGAAAAGGATCTGCAGAAGGATAGGTTCTCCCGCAGAATCCTCCAATCCCAATAACATGCCATTCCATAAGTAGCCACCCTGCGTTGTGATGGTCATAATCAACAATTGTTGAAAAAAGACAACACCTGCTATTACAGGGAATGCCAGAAATGCATCCGCTATGCGCATCAGAACGTTATTAACCCAGCCGCCCATATATCCGGCAACCGCGCCGTAGGTCACGCCAAACAGGGATGTAAAAAAAACAACGGTAAAGCTGAATGTTAACGCATTACTGGAACCCCAAACGATGGTATGAAATACGTCCACCTGCCCAGGCAACGTGCCCAACAGGTTGGTCATGCTGGGCGGCTGAGGCAGGCGCTCTTTACCCTGTCCCTTTACAAGAAAAGGACCTGGTTTTTTTGGATCCTGCGGTGATAATACCGGAGCCGTCAGGGCAAGAATGGCATACATCAGGAGAAGGAAAATTCCAACCCAATTTTGCCAGCGGGAAAAAAAGCGGTTTACCCCCCTCATGGCTTTATCATATCCTCATGGATGCGCGGATCCACAACCGCTTGAATGACATCAAGGAGGAACATCAGGATGAGGACAACAAGAACACTGTACACCGCAAAACCAAGGATGGCGGGGGCATCAGGGATGCCGCTGAACATGGCGGTGGTAATGATCTCGGAAACACCATTGAGATTGTAAATGATCTCAACAACATACACGCCAGTGATCAGGGATGCCGCAGACAGTCCAACACTGGTCAAAGATGGGACCAGAATATTACGAAAGACGTGTCTCCACAGAACCCTTCCTGCCGGGATGCCGCGCGCCTGCGCAGAAATGATATATTCTTTTCGTCTCTGGGTGATGATCGCAGAGCGTGTAATACGCGCAAGGGTAGCCCAATGATAAAGACTGAGGGTCAGGGCAGGCATGGCTAGATGGCGGAGCGTATCGATAAAAATATCATACCTGCCATTGATCAGCGAGTCGACGAGCAGCATGCCTGTTGGAGAGGCGAATGTATCCTTCGTGACCTCATACGAGTATTGGATGCCCAATCGTTCTGGCGCAAACCAGCCTAAATTAATATAAAAGATTACAAGAAATGCAAGCGCAAGGATAAATGGCGGTATGGAGGTAACAAAAAATGCCACACTCTGAAAAATGGAATCCCGATAGCCCCTGTGCCAGCCGGCGATGATCCCTGCATACAAGCCGAAAGGAATAATAATAAAGAGCAGGGAAAAAAGGGTCAATTCGGCTGTTGCAGGGGTACGTGTGAGCAAGGCAGGCAGAACCTGCTCATTCAACGAAGGACTGTACCCCCATGTACCATCAAAAAATGTTCCGACCCAATAGGAATACTGCACCAGGTACGGTTCATGCAGATGATAACGCTCGATAATATTCCCCATTAATTTTGCGATCTGATCCTCGGTTAACTTGGCATTCGTATTTGGCATGTAGATCTGTGCACGGGCTTCGACGGGGGTCAACATGACTCCCCCATACAACAACATGGTGATCACAAGCAAAGTTAACGGAATGACAAGAAAACGACGTACTAAAAATTGAAGAAAAGGTGGCATTGAAGGAATTCCAAGACTCTGATTTTACCCCTAAAACTCCCCACAATTTTCAGATGTAATCCGCGGCATGGTAATGAACCCTAACCCATCCCCTCAAATGTCAAAATCCTCCAAGCCTGGATAGGTTCGATCTATTGCGCCAAAACAGCTCCCAAACTTGGCGAGCCGTTTTTAGTTACAAACGAGAAGCCATGTACAAGGATTTAATGATCAAAGAACTGACCCATCAAATGCACGAATTGGTCAAATCAAAAGTCTGGTGTGGGAAGGACAGTAAACGTCCACAAATCCCGTGCAACCTGACAATATCCCGAAGCAGAGTTAGCTGCCTGCCAGAGAGGATACGGGCTTTTTCCAATTACAACTTTATATCATGTGTCATTGGGTCAATTTCCCAGCTTGTTCATATGCTTTGTTGGCATATTCGCGGTTGCCCTCCTGTGTCAGGGCATCTCCGAGCAGGGCCCATATCATGGCGTGACGAGGAAACTGACGCGCAAGTTTAACCAGGTCATTGCGTATTTCACTGACATGCCTATGATGTCTGAGTAAATGAGAATATGCATGTAATGCTTGATCCATATTTTGCTCTGCAATGGCACCACGAGCAACCTGTAATAGGAGATCGTTTTCGGTCACCGGGGATATTGATAAGCGTTTCGATGCAACCACAGGATTAATCCCAGGTCGGATCGCTTGCAGGGCAGTTGGGACTTGCACCTCAACCTTCGCCTTTTTTTGTTTCAATTTATGGAATGACGGCTTTTCGAAGCCTGCAGTAGATGGTTCAAATGCTTCCGATAATCCATCACCAATCAGATTCCATCCAATGCCAAACAGGAGGACGGCAAGGGTGGCAGGCACGAAGACCCACCAATACCGGAAAAGATTCCCGCCCGGACCGATAACCCAATTGCGCCCAATAAAAAGCAATTCACCCCAGGGAGAGTTGCCGCCAATGTGAATAAAAGTAAGCGTTGCCTGAAAGAGCACCACATTGCCAATATCACGCGCAGCCAGGACAATGGCTGGCGAAATGGAATTTGGGATCAGGTGGCGAAAAACAATACGATTTGGGCTTGCACCCAGAGCACGCGCCGCTTGAATGTATTCAGTATTTTTCAGGGTAATCACAACGGCATTGATCATGCGCGAGTAAGGCATCCACGAAAATAAGATAAGGCTGAGCATGAGGGGATCAATGAGGTTGAAAAGAGTCTGCAGGAAAGACGGCTCACCTGCATATTCTTCCATTCCGAACAACTGGCCTTGAATATAGTATCCACCCTGAGATGAGATGGTCATGATCACCAACTGCTGAAAAAAAACAACCCCTGCTATTATAGGGAACGCCAGAAATGCATCCGCTATGCGCATCAGAAGGTTATTAACCCAGCCGCCCATATATCCGGCAACCGCACCATAGGTCACGCCAAACAGGGATGTAAGAAAAACAACGGTAAAACTAAACGTCAATGCGTCGCCTGCTCCCCAAACAATGGTATGAAAGACATCCACCTGCCCAGGCAATGTACCCAACGGGTTGGTCAGGCTGGGCGGCTGAGGTTGACGTTCATTGAACCGCCCTTTGACAAGAAACGGTCCCGGATTCTTCGGGTCCTGGGGAGATAGAACAGGAGCAGCAATAGCCAGAATGGCGTACGAAAGGATGAGGAGAACTCCAACCCAGTTTTGCCAGCGGGAAAAAAAGCGGTTTAACCCTCTCATGGCTTTATCATATCCCCCCGGATACGCGGATCCACAACCGCTTGAATGACATCAAGGAGGAACATCAGGATGAGGACTACAAGCACACTATACACCGAAAAACCAAGGATGGCAGGGGCATCAGGGATGCCGCTGGACATGGCGGTGGTAATGATCTCCGAAACACCATTTAGGTCATAGATGATCTCTACAACGTAAACACCAGTAATAAGGGAAGCAGTGGACAGTCCAACAATGGTCAACGAAGAGACAAGGATGTTACGAAAAATATGCCGCCAGAGAATTCTTCCCGATGGGATGCCGCGCGCCTGCGCAGAGGTGATATATTCCTTTCGTCTCTGTGCCATGACGGCAGATCGTGTAATACGCGCAAGTGTTGCCCAATGATAAAGACTGAGGGTCAGGGCAGGCATGGCAAGGTGGCGGAGGGCATCGGCAAAAATATCATATCTACCGTTGATAAGAGAATCGACAAGCAGCATGCCTGTTGGGGAGGCAAATGTATCCTTCGTGATTTCGTAGGAATAAGGAGTGCCAAGTCGTCCCGGGGCAAACCACCGCAAATTGATGTAGAAGATAACAAGGAATGCCAGCGCAAGGATAAACGGTGGAATGGAGGTAGCAAAAAATGCCACACTCTGAAAAATGGAATCCCGATAGCCCCTGTGCCAGCCGGCGATGATCCCGGCATACAAGCCAAAAGGAATAATAATAAAGAGCAGGGAGAAAAGGGTCAATTCGGCTGTCGCAGGGGTGCGTGTGAGCAAGGCAGGCAGAACCTGCTCATTCAACGAAGGACTGTACCCCCATGTACCATCAAAAAAAGTCCCAACCCAATAGGAATATTGTACCGGAAATGGCGCTTGCAGATGATAACGCTCGATAATAAGCTCGATGAGATTTGCGAGCTGCTTTTCGGTCATCCTGGAATTCGTAGGCAGGTAGAGCTGTGCGCGGGCATTGGGTGGGGTTAACATGACTCCCCCATACAACAACATGGTGATCACAAATAAGGTCAACGGCATCACCAGAAAACGGTGGATCAGAAATTTAAGAAAAGGAGGCATTGAAGGAAATCCCTAACTCAGATTTTACACCTAAAACTCCTCGCAATTTTCAGGTATAATCCGCGGCATGGTAATGAACCCTAACCCATCCCCTCAAATGTCAAAATCCTCCAAGTCTGGATAGGTTCGATCTATTGCGCCCAAACGGCTCCCAGACCTGGCGAGCCGTTTTTATTTGCAAACGAGATGCCATGAACAAAGATGCAACGATCAAGGAACTGACCCGCCAAATGCACGAATTGGTCAAATCAAAAGGCTGGTATGAAAAGGATAGCAAGCGTCCACAAACCCCGCGCAACCTGGCAATATCACTTGCGATAGAAGCGGCTGAAGTTTTGGAGCATTTTCAATTCGGTGGAGAGATAAAAGACCAGGACGAGCTTGGCAGCGAACTGGCAGATGTAACCTTGTACCTTTTACAATTGGCTTCGGTTTCAGGAATTGATCTGGAAAAAGCGGTATTTCAGAAAATTGAAGTGAATAAAATGAGAGAATGGGACAAGGAACGGTAAACGTTCAATGTATGAATGAGGATCCATGAACATTACAGTATTTGGCGGATCACAACCAAAGGAAGGCTCGAAAGCCTATGAAGAAGCCCGCCACCTTGGCAGAATGCTTGCTGAACGCGGACATATCGTGGCAACGGGCGGCTACATGGGCACAATGGAAGCAGTCTCTCGCGGAGCATCCGAGGCGGGCGGACATGTCATCGGTGTGACCTGCATTGACATAGAAGATTGGCGCGGATCCAAAGCCAACGCCTGGGTCAAAGAGGAGAGAAAAAAGAAGAGTCTGCTAGAAAGACTGCAGGCTCTGATAGAAGATTGTGATGCAGCAATCGCTCTCCCAGGTGGACCAGGTACATTGACCGAAATTTCCCTGATGTGGAATCTGATGATCGTGGAATCCCTGCCCCCCAGGCCTCTGACACTGGTCGGAAGCGGGTGGCAGTCCACTTTTGGCCAGTTCTTCAAGGAATTCGAAACCTATATGTCATTAGGTCAGCATGAGTTGATATATTTTGCAAAAGACGTGGCAACTGCCGTGAAAATAATTGACGGTGAACGTTAAGCGTTTACCGTCCAATCCGAAAAAAAAGAGGACAAAATGGCCGAAGAAAAACTAACAACCCGAAGTGAAAATTTTTCCGAGTGGTACAACCAACTCGTTTTGAAAGCGGACCTTGCCGACTATGCCCCCGTTCGTGGCTGCATGGTGGTCAAACCATATGGCTGGACATTGTGGGAAAACATTACCGCCGCACTTGATAAGGAATTCAAGGCAACTGGGCATGTCAATGCCGCTTTCCCCACGCTGATCCCCATGTCTTTCTTTGAGAAGGAAAAAGCACACGTGGAAGGTTTTGCGCCCGAACTGGCGGTTGTCACCCATGGCGGCGGTGAATTACTCGAAGAACCCCTGGTCGTGCGCCCCACGTCCGAAACCATCATTGGCTATATGTATGCCAAGTGGGTTAAATCGTGGCGCGATTTGCCGATCCTCATCAATCAATGGGGTAGTGTTATGCGCTGGGAACTTCGCACCAAACTTTTCCTGCGGACCGCCGAGTTCTACTGGCAGGAAGGCCACACCGCCCATTCCAACCCCGAGGAAGCCAAGGAAGAAATGTTCCGCATCCTCGATATCTATGCCAACTTCGCCATCAACGAAGCTGCACTGCCTGTGGTCAAGGGCACCAAAAGCGACACCGAAAGATTCGCGGGCGCTCAGATCACCACCTCCATCGAAGGCATGATGCAGGATAAAAAGGCGCTGCAATCCGCCACATCACATTACTTCGGACAGAACTTTGCAAAGGCGTTTGAGATTCAATTTGTTGACCAAAACAACACCCTTCAATTCTGTGAGACGACCTCGTGGGGACTCTCGACCCGCATGATCGGCGCCATTATTATGACTCACGGTGACGACCAGGGGCTTGTCCTGCCACCCCGCCTTGCGCCCATCCAGGCTGTGATCGTGCCCATCTTCAAAACCGCCGAGGAAAAAGCCAGAGTGATGGAAGTCGCCGACCGCATCTTCAAAGAGCTCAAAGCTTCAGGCATCCGCATCAAGATGGATGACCGGGACAACGTCAGCAGTGGCTTTAAATTTAACGACTGGGAAATGCGCGGTGTGCCTGTTCGAATCGAAGTGGGTCCCAAAGATGTGGAAAAGGGGTCAGTTGCCCTTGCCCGTCGTGACAAACCTGGCAGAGAAGGGAAGTCCTTTGTTCCCCAATCTGGCCTGGACTCCGCTGTCAGCAGCTTGCTGGTTGACATCCAAGCGGCCCTCCTCAAACGCGCTACTGAGTTCCGCGATTCCAACATCCACGAACCTAAGGATTATGATGATCTTAAGACGATCGTATCTGACGGATGGGCGTTCTCTTACTGGTGCGAATCGAAGGAATGTGAAGCAAAAGTCAAAGAAGACACCAAAGCCACCACTCGCAACATCCCCTTTGACCAACCTACCGAAACAGGATCATGCATAGTCTGCGGCAAGCCATCCAGGCGAAAAGTGTATTTCGCGAAAGCATATTAACCAGTATTTATGTGTTCAAGTTTCAGGTGTCGCAGTTCAGATATACATCTGAAACTTGACACTTCATCTGCAATCCTCCCCAACCATGCCCGCCATTGACCTCGCGCGACTCCGCAAGCAAGCAAACCGTCTGGCAGATTTTTTCTTTCTGCCTGATGAGTTCATGAAGCATTTGCACGAGATGCTCGATTTCTATGTCAACTATACATTGCGGACGAAGGAAAATGTTGCCCCCGGATCCAACTTAAAAACTTATCGCACCCCACCCGCCGTATTAACCCAGATCGAAAATGAGTTGCGCACAGAGGCGGAAGCCAATCCAAAGTTTGCACTTGAATTGGCTGATATTCTCTGGGACGATGGAGCTCTTGAAACCCGCCTGCTTGCGGCCTTTTTACTTGGACGCATCCCCCCACAGGAGGAACGCCTGCTTCCCCGCCTTACTGCCTGGACCCAACAAGTCCGCGACGCGGACGTGCGTTCTGCGCTGCTTTCCACCAGCCTGACCCGCATGAGGAAAGAAACGCCCGCACAGTTTCTTACCCTTGTCCGGGAATATTTACATCCTGCCCGCGCACAAACCTGGCCCAACGGAATTCAAGCTCTGTTGCCGATGATCGCAGACGCATCCAACACCAACCTCCCAACCATCTTCGACATGGTAGAGCCTATCATTGAGGAAGCCCCCTCCACCCTGCAAAACGACTTGACTGACCTCATCGTAGCCTTGTACCGCGCATCCACAAACGAAACCACATTCCTGCTCAAACACATTCTGAATAATGCGCAAAATCCAATGACTCTGATCACCTTGCGCCGCATTGCCCCCAATTTTCCACCACCTCTGCAAGCTGAATTGCGCGAGCTTTTACGTGCCCGGCCCTTCTCCGAAGCTAAACCTAAAGAGGTAGACCCGGCTGATTTCGTAAAAGATGAGATCCTGATAAAAAAAACAAAAGGGAGTAGAAAGAAATTGGATAACTCACACATCATCTACTTGCACGGACTCGAAAGCAGCAGCCAAAGCGGAAAAGCCCGCCAGTTTGCCGAAAAATTCCCCGGCATGGTCACCCCTGATTTTACAGGCTCCTTTGAAGACCGCATGAAACAACTCAAACCGATTTTGGGCAGAAAAAAAAACTGGACGATCATTGGGTCATCCTTTGGTGGATTAATGGGTACGGTCTTTACATGTGAGCACCCGACCCAGGTGCGAAAATTGATCCTGCTCGCACCCGCCCTACTGCGGGAACATTTCGCGCCCTACCTCGACCTCCAATCAGTTTCCGTTCCAACGGTCATTATCCACGGCACTTCAGACGAAGTCGTTCCCCTGGAACCCGTCCAAGAAGTTGCAAAAAACCTATTCACCGATCTGCAGATCATCATCGTGGAGGATGGTCACCGCCTCCAAAAAACCTTTGAAGAAGTGAATTGGGATGAGATATTGACATAGGCAATTGATGGTAACCTCCGGCATGCGCTTAACGAGTTTTTTTTAATACAACAACAATCCGAATATGCTATAAAGTATAAGAGCTGAATTGAACAAGCGCAAAAGGAGGTTCCAAAATGTACCAGCGTATCCTCGTACCTTTGGATGGCTCGAACATATCAGAAGCTGTATTGCCACACGCGGAAAACCTCGCACGCGCCTTGAATGCTGAAATCGTACTTTTGCATGTTGATGTCAGCCCTGCCCCAACCTTTGACAGTCACGAATCACCACTTGCTCCCCAGCCGGTGGAAGTCAAGATCATGCACACAGATGAATTAAACTACCTGAAAACCGTTTGTGCAAACCTGGAACGCGAAGGCTTGCGCGCTACTTACTTCCTCCGCGATGGAGTGGTAGCAGATAAAATCCTGGAAGTTGCAGAAATCGAACAAGCCAATCTGATCGCAATGTCCACACATGGGCGGACAGGAATGCTGCGTCTCCTGCTTGGCAGTGTAACAGAACAGGTTGTGCATCACTCAAAAATCCCCGTCCTATTGATCCGCCCGCCTGGGGAGTAAATTTATTTTATCCCGGCCTCCAGGATGTTTTTGTGGAGGCCTTTTTGTTTAATTTATGGATAAGTGCGGTAAAAAATAATATCAATTAAACCTGTAACAATAAGACAAAACAGACTAAAATAACCGTCATCATCTAATAAAGCACGATTCGGG
>JAIFNG010000169.1 GCA_020047815.1 Anaerolinea sp. | reverse complement strand
TCAACCATGAAGAAAATAACCCTGTTCCTCAGCCTGTTCATCATCACCACCCTGGCCTGCGATCTGTCGGTGACGGTGGCATCCCCCACCAGCACGGCGGCGCTGTCCACGAATACCACACTCCCGGCAAGCGGAGAGACCGCCCAAATTCCGGCATCCGCGACTCCCGTGGCGGCAACGTCTGCGCCCACCATCATGCCAAGCGTAGTACCGGCCACCGCCACCCGCGTACCGGCCACGACTGCGCCCATCCCGACCACCATTGAGGTGCGTCCCCCGGCGGGAGGGGTCGAGGTGGGAGTCGATCCATTGCGTGTTTTCCTGTCTTCCGAATTAGCCAGCGGGGCGCGCGGCATTCAAATTCCACGCGCCGATGGACCCAATACAGCCCCGTGGGATGTCACCCCGGGTCACACTCAACTTAAGCTGGAGGGGTATCTGCTGCAAGCCCGAGCACACCAACCGCAGATCTATGTGTATCCGGCGCAAGGCTATGCCGAAATGATGCCCGGCGCATTCGAAAGCATCCACCGTTTGAATAACATCCAGGGTAACCCCGGCGCGCCGATCCGCAGCGACCAACTGCCTGGGGTGCCGTTCTTCAACGCCCAACAGGCTTTTTCCTCCAATATCCAGGTCATCTCGTTCCAAAATGGCAGGGGTGTGCGCTTTCTGACCGAGTACGCCCAATACCCCGTGTCTGCCAACAACCATGACCTGTTCTATCACTTTCAGGGAGTGACCAACGATGGGGCTTATTACGTGATTGCGATCCTGCCGATCAGCAGCCCTGCCCTGGCAGAGACGAGTGACGGCGGGGCAGTCCTGCCCGGCGGCGGGGTGGCTTACCCGGACATCAACGATCCCAACGCGAACTGGCAGGCTTATTATTCCGCTGTCACCGCCCTGCTCAATGCCGCCTCACCGGAGTCATTCACCCCCACCATCCACCAACTGGATCTGCTGATCCAATCCATGCTGGTGACGCCGTAGAAGATAATACCTTTTATCGGGTTTTTCTCCACCGTGCAAATATCACACCTGCACTCCCTGGCACTGCCCGCCAGGGCAAGTGTGCGTACGGTGTAAGTGTTGCGAAGCGGTTTGTACGAGGAACATTTCGAGAGTAGTGTCACTGCGAGGAACGAAGCAGTCTCCAAGTAGCAGGGGATTGCTTCGCCAAAGAGCGGCTCGCAATGACAGAAATTTATGAGATGTACGGTAGAGAATCGGGTTTTAGAAAAAACGTCCCGAAGGTTATCGTCAGGTGTTCAAAACCTCGAAACAGACCTTCGGGACGGTGTTTGTAGAAAATAAAAAAAACCCGCTTGAGTGATATTCAAGCGGGTTTATGCCATCAAAGACACCATCCCCTGCCCGGTCTTATATCAATCCTGCCACGGCCGTCCGGAATTTTCCAGCCTCTGTCAGGACCAGGGCATAATTTTCGCGGACATGCTCCCAATCACCCTCGGTCACTGCTTCTTCAAGCGCCTTCAAAGAGCGAAAGAGCGGTCCGGCAGATAGGTTCCCGGCGCTGCCTTTCAACTTGTGTACCAGCGACTTTGTCTGTTCGGCATCGTGGGCATCCACACTCTGTTTAACTTCATCGAGGTCTTTTTCAAGGCGCGCGTCCATCTTTTTGAGCAAGCTTAACGCCAAAGTACGGTCATCCATTAAACGTTGGTGGAGTTCTTCCAATTGTATGCTCGCTGTCCCGTCGTCATCCCGGGCAGGCTCATCCTTCACAGGCTCCACGGCCGGCACCGGGCTGATGCTGACAGGCAGTTCTGTCTGATCTCGATTCTTCCAGTAGATGATCCTTTCGATCAACTGGGCCGTGTTAAACGGCTTGGAAATGTAATCATTCATGCCCGCCTGCATGCACATTTCCTGGTCCTTACGCATTGCGTTGGCTGTCATGGCAATGATCGGGATCTGGTGGTCGAGCACCGGGGTGGTCACGTCGCGGATGAAGCGGGCGGCTTGCAATCCGTCCATCTCGGGCATTTGCATATCCATCAGGATCAGGTCAAAGGACGTGGTTTCCAAAAGGGTCACAGCCTCCCTGCCATTCTTGACCGCCTGTACGTCCACGCCATTTTTTCGCAGGATGGTCATGGCCACTTCCTGGTTGATCAGGTTATCTTCAGCCAGGAGGACTTTTATATGGGCGAGTGCCGGATGACGGGCAGCCCCGGAGACAGGCATGTTCACCGTAAGCATGGAGTCAGAAGCCTGTTTGTTCTCAGACATCAGGATGCTTTCCATAAAATTGGTGAGCTGGCGGACCTGAACCGGTTTGTTAAGCGACCCTGTAATTCCAGCCTCATTAACCAAGAGATTATCCGCGAATTCCCCTTTTGTACACATCATGATCAAATGCTGCGCCGGAGATGGTTCGCAGGAGCGGATGCTGCGGACAAGATCCAGCCCACCCATGCCTGGCAGGGCATCATCCATTAATACAAATTGGAAGGGATCCTGGTCTGTGGCGGCTGTCTTAAGCACCTCCAGAACCTGGCTTGCTTCCATCACTGCGAAGGGATCATAGCCATAGTCCTGCAAGCGGGCGGTCAGGATCCGACAATTGCTGGCGTTATCATCAACGACCAGAACTTTGACCTTTTTCCCGGATCCATTCCTGAGCGGCAGTGAGGTCTGTTGACCGGGGGCACATCCCAGCGGAAGGGTAAACCAGAAAATGGACCCGGCCCCAAACCCGCTTTCAACCCCGATCTCACCCTGCATTAAATTAACCAACTTCCTGGAGATCGACAATCCGAGACCTGTACCGCCGTATTTTTTCGTGGAAGATGAGTCCACCTGCATGAACGGCTGGAAGAGCTGGCCGGATTTATCTTCAGGGATGCCGATGCCCGTATCCTGAATGCTGAACTTAAGCACCACAAGATCATTTTCCAGGCGCTGGGGGGCAACAGAAAGGATCACTTCACCCCGGTCGGTAAATTTGATGGCATTACCAACCAGATTATTCAAGACCTGGCGGATGCGCGTCATATCCCCATGAACCTGATCGGGAATGTGAGTGTCCACATCGCAGATCAATTCCAAGCCTTTTTCATTGGCGCGCAGGGCGAACGTGTCCCCGATCTCCTGGATCAGCATGGGCAGGTCAAAATCCTGCATGACGATATCCAGTTTATCCGCCTCGATCTTGGACAGGTCGAGGATGTCGTTGATGACGTTCAGGAGTGATTCTGCGCTAAGATTAATGATGCTGGCATAGCGCCGCTGTTCAGAGGTAAGCTGTGTATCCAGCATCAGCCCGGTCATGCCGATCACCCCGTTGATGGGAGTGCGGATCTCGTGGCTCATATTGGCCATGAACTCATCCTTTGCCCGAACCGCCTGAGCCAGGCTGGCATTGGAGGCGGATATCTCGGCGGTGCGTTCGGCAATGCGCTGTTCCAGCGAAGCGCGTTCATCGATCAAGGTTTGCTCGATCTGCTTGCGTTCATTGATCTCGTTCCCCAATTCGAGGTTGGTCTTTTCAAGCTGGGCAGTACGGCTGGCAACGTGGTTCTCGAGTTGTTCGTTGAAGAGGCGCAGCTCCTGGAGCAGGAGCATATTGTTCAGACTGCTGGTTCCCAGGCGCGCCACCAGTGAAAGCACGCGGATGTCGGAAGCGGTGAACTTGTTATTATCACCCCTTTCGACCCCCAACAACCCGACCAATTCATCCCCCCAGATCAGCGGAACTGCCGCCACCGAGCGGATGCCCGTTCCCACATATTTTTCTGAGCGATGTTCCCAACTGTCATAATCTGTGACAGTGATGGGCTGTCGGGTCAGAGCCACCTGACCCGACAAGCCTTCGCCGAGCGCCAGGCGGGTCCCCTTGACCCAATCCAACCCGATGAAATCCACCAGTTCAAGGTCGCCGCGGGTCCTGTCAAAAAGATAGATAAAACTTGCGCTTGTTTCCAGGATCTGGGTGGTATGGGTGATAATGCTATGCAGCAGTTCAGGGGTGCCGCTAAGGTTGGCCAGGTCGTGGGCGGTTTCGTACAGATTTTCAAACACGCGCGCGCGCAGTTGAGTTTCTTCAAGGAGATTTGTCTTGGCGACCGCCAATGAGATCTGGCGCGCCGCCTGTTGGCCGGAATTTATTTCATCGTCCGAGAAGGTGCGCGTCAGGTCTGCGACCACCAGGGCAATGCCAAGTTTCTGGTTGGCAGATTGCAGCGGAAGCGCCAGCAATGAGCAGTTCTGGAGGTCGTGACCCATGGCGGCGCCCTGGATGAAAGGCGACTCGTTTGCGTTGGCGATATAAATGGGTTTATCTGTGGCAAGCAACCCGGGCAGGAAAGGACCCCTGGCAGGCATTCCGTTCACATCCAGACCTTCATGTACCCGCCCCGCCGGACCGTAGACCGTGGTGCGGAAGTCCGGTTGATCGGAGTTGGCGAGGATGATGTAGCAGCGGTCGGCGGCGAGCAATTCGCGCAGGTTGCTGATCATACTGGCGATCATTTGATCCAGGTCGGAGGTATCCAGCACCACCAGGGTGATCTCGTTGAGCAGCGTGAGGTAATGCTCACGGGCCAACAGAGCTTCCTCAGCGCGTTGTTTTTCAAGCCGGCTCTCGAGGAATCTGTTGAACCAGGTTACCAGCTCGCCGATCTCATCCGCCCTGCCGTGCTTCAGGCGGGTGGAAAGATCAAGCACCCCCTCCTCGTACTGGCGAAAGGTACTGGTTATCTGGCGGACCGGCAAAACCAGACTGCGGTTATATTGGATGGCCAGGATGAAGACACCGAGGAAGGAGATGAACAAGACCACGATGGTGGTGGCGGCAATTGGAAGCGCCTGGGTGGTGAGGTTGCTGACCGGAATAAAACTGGCGACCGTCCAGCCGCTATTTTCAGAGCGGGTATAGGTCACGATCATGGGCGTGCCATTAATATCCGTGCTTAATGTGCCTTCAGGTCCGGTCAGGCTGTCCATAAAATTAACACTGACCTTGCTGCCCGCCAGGCTGGGATCGGGGTGATAAATGATCCGGTTCCTTGTATCAATGACCATCAGGTACGCGCCTTCCCCCAGCTGGATGGTGGAGAAATACGAATGCAGGGTATTGATATCGTAATTGACAACCAGTAAAGCGGCCGCCTTCATTTCGCCGGTTTCAGGGTCGGTTTGATTAAACACTTTTGCGGCAGTGATCACCTTTTTATGGGTTGAGTCAATATTGATATTGTCTTCGACACCCGCCCACAGAATTTCACCCCCGGCTTCATTCGCCCTGGCAAAGATCTCGTCCTGGGTCTGCGAGTTGAGATTATCCGCCAGCAGGGTATCGCCGACATGGTAATGCCGGTTGCCCTCCGCGTAGATATCGATCGAGATCAACCCATTCACATTAATATAGTTGTTCAGGATGTAACCGATCTTGGCCTGGGTTGCCAGGTTGGAGTAGGCATTATTGGAAGAGGCCTCTCCCGTGAGAACGTTATTGGTGATCTCCTCCACGCCCGACACATTGGAGATCAGGCTTTCAACCTCCTGCAAAAGCAGGTCCAGGTAATCACGCTGGTTGTGCACCAACTCGATGGTGTATTTATTGGCCTGGTCCCGAATGATCGAAAACGATACAGCAAAGGCAACCCCGCCCAATACCAGCAGGGGGATCACACTGACCCCGGCCAGGTACAGAATGAACTGCATGGAGATATTGAAACGCAATTTGGTTCTTGGTTTTTTATCCATTCAAACCATCGCAATTAAGAACAGCAGCAACCCGTGACAGGGAACAGGTTCCTACTTAAAGGAGTCGCGGGTGACCAGGATCACATCCACCAGGTTTAATGGGGCTACTTCCTTCCCATCGATCAGATCGATCGCGAATTGAACCCCCATATAGCCCTGCAAGGCGGCCTGCTGGTCAATGGTCGATTCCATTTTGCCATCCTTGATGGCCTGCTGCGCCTCCTGCAAATTATCGTAACCGGCGACAAGGACATGCGGGAGATTCGCTTCCTCCAAATATTGGGCTGCCCCCAGCGCCATCATGTCATTTGCGCAAAAAATTGCCCCAACATCGGGATGTGTCCGGAGCAGACTCATGGTTACGTCATGCGCCTCATCGATCTTCCAGTGGGCTGTTTCAGATGCAACCACGGTGATGTTGGGGTTTTCCTTGAAGGCTCTTTTGGCACCGGCCAGTCGATCCTGGGCGTTTCGAGCTTCCTGAATTCCTTCCAACAGAATGACGTTGGTGGGGGTCGTAATTTGATCGGAGATGAACCTGGCGGAAAGATAGGCGCCATTTTCATTGTCAACGCTGATAAAGGGGACATTGGTCAGACCCAGTTTTTTGGATAACTCAGTATCCAGCTGGTTGTCGATGTTTACAACCTTAATACCGGCGTCCTACGCTTTTTTAAGGACAGGGATCAACTCCTTGGAGTCACCGGGGGCGATCACAATGGCATCCACCTTCAGGTCAATGAGTTCTTCCACGATGGCGATTTGCTGTTGGATGGATGTTTCCTGGGCGGCTGTTTTTACGATCAAGTGGATGCCAAATTCAGTTTCCGCCTTGCGGGCGCCATTTTCCATTTCGATAAAGAAAGGATTGGTAAGCGTTTTCATGACGAGCGCGATCGTCTTGGCCTGAGCCGGGCTGGTCACTTCGACCGAAATTTCCGGGGTGGATTCAATAAAAGGCGCGTCAGTATTTTGTGGCTGGGATATTCCACAGGCAGCCAGGAAAACAACCATGCATACAATGAAGGCCATTTGAATTATTTTTTTACCCATGTTGAAAATCTCCTATTTCTTCGAACTGTATTTTTTCAGCTGATC
>JAIFNG010000034.1 GCA_020047815.1 Anaerolinea sp. | reverse complement strand
TTCTTTCATATTATAAAATTCTATCAGCTCATCCGCTTCCTTGATATCTGTCATGGGTTCTTCATCATATTGGTACCTGGTAATAAACTCATTCTGATACTCTTCAAAAATGAAATCCCTGTCACTCTGATCAATGCACTTTAATATCAGGCGCTTTGTTTCAATATCTTTAAACATATTTTCTCCCGGCATTTCATTTCAATATTCATGCCTTTGCTTTGTTGGGCATTTTGGAGTTAAAAGAGAGTTGGTATTTTTTCAGCCACCAGTTCGATCTCAACCAGTGCATTTAATGGCAGATCGGCCACTGCGACCGTTGTTCGGGCGGGATAAGGTGACGAAAACCTTTCCTGATAAACCTGATTCATCCCGGCAAAGTTTGTCATGCTCGTTAGATATACATTGACCTTAATCACATTACCCATGGTCAAGCCGGCGTCTGCCAGCACGGTCTGCAGGTTATTAAATGCCTGCTGCGTTTGCTCGGATATTCCACCGTTTACCAATTTTCCCGTTGCCGGGTCAATGGGTGTTTGACCCGAACAGTACAATAGATTTCCCGTCCAAATAGCATGGGAATAAGGTCCGATCGCTTTCGGTGCATTCAAACTAAGAACAGATTTGCGAGTCATAGTATCTCCTGAAGAAAAAACACGCTTGAGCCAGAACTTTCAAAACCATGGAACTTCTACACTTTGTCATTTATGATCTCGATCGCCGCTTTGCCCGTCATATGTTCGATCTCAAGCTCCGCCGCATTGACCCGCTTCCAATCACGCTCAATTTCAGTTTGACCTTCTGTGATGTAGTCGGGGGAATATTTTTCCACAAGGCATTCGAGCGCATGTTTCTTCTCGCTGTCTTCTGTGAGAATTCTTGCTCTGCCAAAAACGATGACACTGCGGAAATGGGTGGTAAATGTTTTCTGCATCACATCATCCGTTTTTATGACACAAAACGACACCTTGTTGTTTTTTTCGATGCCGTCAATTTTATGCCCTTCTTTTGCGAAGTGAAAAAATAGCTTTCCGTCTTTATAGGCGTAACTCAAAGGAACGGCATAGGGATAATCGTTATCGCCTGTTACCGCCAGGACCCCCGCGGTACAGGATCGCAGGATCTCGATCGTTTCTGCTTCGGATAATAACTGCTTTTTCCTTCTCATTTTTCTGAACATAAATTCTCCTGATCTTGAAGTTTTCAGCCGGGAGGTTCCCCAACGGTTTCAGCGTGCCGTCAGTCGCTGCGACCTTTATGGTTTTCCAGCCCATTGGATGACGGGTATGATCCATTCGTCCAACGGTTTGAAAAGGATGCCGTGACCCGTACCGACATGCAGCACAATTTCATCGTGTTTGGAAATGCCTTTCCCTTCCGAGAATGAGAATAATTCCTGGCAGGAACCAGCCAGTTCATCGCTGGCGTCATAGATCGACAGCACATTTCCATGTAACGACATTTCGTTCCGCTTTAGCTCTGCCACAGTGCCAGGGTCACAGATCGCCATGATCACATAATTGATCTCTTCATTTTCCAGCAGGTGTGATGCAAAGATCGTGATGCCCGCGCCCTTGGATGCGCCCACAATCGTAATATTTTTTGCCGGAACGCCAGCCGTTAACAAGGCTGAGACTTGCCCTGCAATTCTTTGGGCATACTCCATGCCGTCTGTGTTTTTTACCCGCTGTTCGCTGATGACAACAAAACCATAACTGCCAAGTTTTTCCAAAATTGCCTTGTATTCGTACTCGCCAAGATCAGGACTCGCCGCAGGCAGACCCTGGTCTTCAATAATTTTTCCATGCAAGTAGAAAAGGTGGTGTTTGCCCGGGTCAACCGCTGCTGGAAAGGAGTATTTGGAGATATCAAAAGCAGGTGCCGTCTGTGGTGCGGCCGAAGCCGGGGGTGTTGAGCTTGCAGGTGGAACCGGTTCGGTTTCCGCAGGTGACGCTGCGTTTGGATCACTGCCGCATCCCGCCGTGAAAGCTGCGACCAGGAGGAATATTAGCGCTTGTCTCTTATGTTTGGAAAGCATGATCATTTTCTCTTATTTTGTGTAAGGTCCCGCCCAACAAGTACTTCCGCCGCCTGAATGCCCATATGAATAGGCTGCACTGGATCAACAATGACCGTCTTTGCGGACGATGGTTAGTATTATATCAAAGGCATCCTCTCACCCTTGCGAGCAGGACCAAGCCTCAGATAAATTGCTCACGCCCGATAGGCAGGCATTTTATGGCTTAGGAATTAAAGCCTGCAGCATATCCTGTTTCCAGTAGGATTGATCCAAGGGGTGCTTGTGGCAGTCATATATGCCAAAAGTTAGAGAGCCGTCATAGCTGTGCGTATCGCATAGATCCCAATACCCCCATGAAAAACCAAAGGCGGCTGCCGCCTCGCGCACGGCGGCTGTCCATCGAATGCGTGAATCTGCATCCGCAATGGAAATTGAACCGAATTCTCCGAGGAAAACAGGGATCTGATGACTCTTGCTCCATTGAGCAGCTACCTCAAACTCCTGGTTGATCAGGGCAATTTGCTCAGGGGACTTGTCCCAGGTTGTGCCACACCATGACTCCGCGCCTTCAATAAAATCAACGCATTGATGAGTGAATTCATGAGGCGAATAGTAATGGAAGGAAACGATCAAGTTGGGATCGTCTGGCAGCCGCAGTTTTGATATGCCGCTTATTTGCGACCAATCTGCCGTATCAATGATGATGGGGCGGGTTGGATTGCTCTTGCGAATGGCGGCAATTCCTTTTGTCAACAGGGCATTCCAATAGTCCGGGTCGCCGGGCTCATTGTAAGGTTCAAAATAAAGGGTGTCGTCTGGAAGGTTCTTATAGTGTTCGGCGATCTCGCTCCACAGGGTCACGAAGCGCTTCTCATCCGTATACGGTATTTGTGACTCTGCGTCAAAATTGTGCATATTGATGATCACAACCAATTGACAGGCAATTGCTTTTTCAACCACAGAATCAACATCCTCCCAAAAAGCAGGCTCTATCGAATATGGCTGAACGGGATCAGCATGATAGGCAAAATCAATTGCTATGCGTACTGCATTAAATCCGGCAGTTTTAACGATATAAAAAGTTTCTTCTTTACTGATCCAATACCAATGCCCCTGATCAGGAAATTCCAAAGCCTCCCCTAAATTGATGGTCCGATCTAATTTCTGACTGGCTGTAAATATATCCAAGGTTGTTGAAGGCGTGGATCCCCGGTCGGGGTCGCATTTAAGAGGTTGTGTAGTTGGTGACGGTGTAATGGTGAATGTGGGCGGAATGGGTGGTAACGTTGAGGTCGGAACAGCGGTTTCTGTTGGAACGACTTTAGCCGCCGGCGCACACGAAGCCGAAATAAAAGCGACAAGCAAAATAATGAGGATCGATTTTGTGTTCATACTTCCCTTTGCTTTGCCATGAAATTCCACCGCCTGAACGCCCATATGAATAGGCTGCACTGGATCAACAACCATGCGGATATAAATTTTATCCACGCAAAAGCCAGCCCGGGTCACCCATGGGGGAACCACGCCAGCTTCATTTGCGGGAATGATCATAGATGGCAATTGCAACAAGAATGGCAAGAACTGCCAGTGAGACCAGGATAATTATCATCATACTGTTTTTCCTTGGCTGCAGGGTACAAAGCCGCCTGACACCTGTATAAGCACATATCCTGCATAATAATTACGTGTGTTATGCCGTAAGGGTTCATCCAATGGAATGTCAATGAGCAGGTTATGCAGGTCCGCTGGTTTCCAATAAGTTCTCCATCGTCCTGGTGATCTCGTCCACAACAGCATGGATATTATAGCGGACATCGTTATTCGTAAAGCGGATCACTTTGCACCCAAGTTCTTCGAGAACTTCAGTGCGGAGCGCGTCGTACTTTTGCTGTTCAGGCTCAAGGTGCGATGCCCCATCAATTTCGATGCACAGTTTCGCCTGAGCGCAGTAAAAATCAATAATATAATGGTCGATCGGATGCTGGCGGCGAAATTTGTATTTCAAGTTGTGATTTCGCAAAACGCGCCACAGCGCAGCCTCTGCCGGCGTTTGCGGATGCCGCATTTCGCGCGCGCGTTCCAATAAGAGCGGGTAAATTCTATGACGGCTATCCATAATTTAAACTCCTTCCCTCTCCCCCGCGGGGAGAGGGCCAGGGAGAGGGGCGACCCCACCCATCGCGCAACCCTCACCTCTCACCACCACCAGATCAACGCCTTGACATCTTCCCGATCAGCCGCAGACTCCATTTGAGAAGCAGGACTCAACACTTGCACCGCACTGCGTTTGGTGCAGTGCAGGTGAGCGGCACTCCCCAGAGTCCACCACCCGCCTCGTCAGACAGAGTCTCCCCGCCTTATCCGATAACGGAGAAAAACCATCCCGTTGCCAAAGCGGCGTTCCTCCAAAAGCTCGAACTCCAACCGCACGTTGTCGGGCAGGGCTGATTTTCCACCTCCCACAATGACAGGGGTCAGGAACAATTGATACTCATCGATCAGCCCGGATCGAAAGGCGTGGGCGGCGAGTCCGGGACCCCCGATCACGATGTCATCCACGCTGGCTGCTTTCAGTTGTCGAATCACTTCCGGATCGAACGTTCGCTCAAGCTGCGTTTTGCGGGTGGAGATGGTCTCCAAGGTCCTGGAGTAAACGATTTTGTTGGCCGCCTGCCAGGTCTCAGCGAAGTCGCGCAGGAGTGGAGACTCTGCCGCCAGACCGGGATCGGTCTCCCACACCATCATCGTCTCATACATTCGCCGTCCATAAATATAAGTACCGGCCGAACGCTCGAGGTCGTTGATGAACCTGTGCACATCCTCATCCGGCATTGCCCAGTCAAACCTGCCTTCCATATCCTCGATGTAACCGTCGAGTGACGCGATCGCCGAGTAGATCAAATTAGCCATATCCGACCTCCATATCTATACCTGTTTTACCCGAGACTCCCCTCTCCCCACCGGGGAGAGGGCCAGGGAGAGGGGCGCTCCCACCCATCGAGCCCCCTCAACCCTCACCTCCAGCAACGTCTTGACATCTTCCCGATCAGCCGCGGACTCTGCCTGAGAGCAGGACTCGGAGCGGCTCGAAACCAGCCTGTCTTCTATGTTTGCCCCAAAATCCTGATAGTATTTGTGCAATGCTTTTAGCGCATTTTGCAAAGCGGACTGTTGATAATCCCAGAGGGATTTGGCGCGCGAGAAGGAGGCAAGGTCGAAGGTCGTCCAGGCGGGCGGGAGGTCTTCGAACGCAATGTCAATGAGCAGGTTATGCAGATTTGCCATAATATTTTGTTGGTATAATTTATTTTATGCCTTTTGAATATGACTCGCATAAAAGCGATACGAACCGGGAAAAACATGGAATTGATTTCGATGAAGCCCGGCGTTTATGGGACGACGAACTCCATCTTGAAATCCCTGCGAAAAATTTGGACGAGCCGCGTTTTCTGGTAATCGGAAAAATTGCGGACAAATATTGGTCGGCAGTGATTACCTATCGTGCCAGGAACATTCGGATCATATCGGTGCGGCGTTCAAGAGACGAGGAGATTGAATTGTATGAAAACGAAAGCCTCTAATTTCGATAAAAAATTCGATGATGGCGCGAACATCATCGAACATCTTGACCTTTCCAAAGCGCGCCGTCCTGCCGGGGAGCAAAAACGCATTAACATGGATTTGCCTGTCTGGATGCTGGATGCGCTTGACCGTGAAGCCAGGCGGTTGGG
This sequence comes from Anaerolinea sp., assembly GCA_020047815.1. Taxonomy (GTDB): domain Bacteria; phylum Chloroflexota; class Anaerolineae; order Anaerolineales; family Villigracilaceae; genus Villigracilis. The sequence goes on along the minus strand of JAIFNG010000034.1, from coordinate 15,883 downwards.
CGTCACGCGCCAATCCATCATCAAAATCTGGCTGGCAGAACGCTTGCAGGCAACCAGATAAATTTACTATTTCAATTCAGGCGACAATCATGTGAAAAGTGATTGTCGCCTTTTTATTATGTCATTGCGATACCTATCCCGATGATTTTTCGGGAGGACGCTCTTGCTCTTTGTCCGAAGCAATCCCCGCCATTGTGATGGAGATTGCTCACTGGCACTGCACGCCAGCGCAAGTGTCGTCGGGAAGAGCGCCCTCCTCGCAATGACGGAAAGGAATTACCACCAGATCAACGCCTTGACATCTTCCCGATCAGCCGCAGACTCTGCCTGAAAAGCAGGACGCAACACTTGCACCGCACTGCGTTTGGTGCAGTGCAGGTGAGCGGCCCGAAGGACCGCTGCACCATCCTTGCGGACTCATGACCGGCAGCTCAAATATCTGGAAAAGAAAGCGGCAAAATTTGTCTCAAACTGCACTGTGTCTTATGATGACATGCCGGCAATGAACATGAACCCTGTAATGGCATCCAGCGAGTTTGCCAGAATGTGAACGATGATCCCAATGTAAATATTTTTCCTCTGAACGCCATAGATCAGGGGCAGTAATGCCACAGTCCTTGTAATGATCATCCAGGGGGTAAAGACGTGATAAGCTGCGAACAAAAGACTATGGAACAGAATGGCAAACTTGCCTTTCATTCTGGGCAGCAGATACCCGCGAAAATATAATTCCTCAACAAGTGGTCCAAGGAAAGTAACAAAGATGAAGAACATCGTATAGGTGATGATCAATGTTGTTTTGGGATAATTGCCATCCAATCCATTGTTTAGGGTGGGGACCCAGAAAAACAACGTTTCCTGCAAAACACCCTCAATGGGTTTTAACAAAGTAAATATGGCGCCAATCGCGATAAAAATAGGCAATACCCACACAATGTATTGCTGCCACGGGATCGGGTTGCAATAGCTGATAACCCCATCGAGCGTAAGCCGCCCTGTCTTTTGCCAGCCCTGATAAAACAAATATCCAAGTTCCACTGGAACAAGGATAAACGCAACCGCCAGGACCAGGGAAAAAATTGAGGGATACCCCAGGCTTTGAACGGGCTGTCGCGCTATGAAGTAGAAACATCCGATCAGGAAGCCAGGAAGTAAATGTAAAACGACCGATTGCGTTATTGAATGTTTTTCCATTTCATGATTGGGCATAATTGAATATCCTTATTAAGCAAACCAGCCAGGTCTTCAGCCGCTATTTTACCCAAAGAATCTATGGACTGAACTTGACCAATGACAACGACCATCCTTGCGGACGTATGAAAAACGAGTTCATACAGCCTCCCCTCTCCCCCCCGGGGAGAGGGCCAGGGAGAGGGGCGACTCCACACATCACGCAACCCATGACCATCAACTCACCCTTCTCCCTCAAAAAGAGAAAGGCATCCTCACCGCCAGATCAATGATTCGACATCATCCCACCATGTGCTAATCCCCAACTCGTTCCAACTCACAGCCTGTTAATAAAGCAAAATCACTTGCCGCAACTTGAACATAAAATTGTCCAACCGCATTGTCGTTGGCGAGAATTGAATCAAATCCACCTGCAACGTTGCTTAAGCGTCCCCAATAACAAGAATCTAAAATATCCGTTCCTGCCTGACCTTTGTAAGTACCGGCTTGAATGTCCCTGCCTACAATATATGTTCCAGCTTGTACGATCTGAGGAAATTCTCCTGTGCCTGCAGGGAGTGAGTCGAGCGGAACGATTTCGCACCGTGTTTCTAAAGCATAATCACTATCTCGAATCTCAATATAAAATTGCCCAATACTATTATCGTTGGCTAAAAGTGCGTCAAGGTCTCCGGACAAATCTTTGAGTCTTCCCCAATAACAGGAGCTAAACATGTCGCGTCCTGCCTCGCCTCGATAAATACCCGGCTTAATATCAACTCCAACCATATAAGTTCCAGGCTTAATAATATTTGGATTTTGTTCTGCAGTTGGAGGTAGGGGTGTGTTTGTGGGTTCAGGTGTGCTTGTTGGTGCAGGAGTATTTGTTGGCACATTTACAGCGGCTGTTTGATTAATTCCTGCTACGGCAGTATTAAATGCCGCTGTCTGAATACTTGAAACATCCACAGGTGTTACTTCTGTTTGAGATGCAGGCTTTGACGGACTCAAAATTGCAATGGGAACACTGCACAAACAACACAAAACGAAAAGAGCCACACTTGCGAGGATGATTTTTCCGATAATTCCCTGCTTGCGGAAGCTATCTGAAAACGATGTAAAGAAACGCTGAACTGTTTGCATTGTCAATCTCCTTGTTCACTTTGATTTTTATGCCCCCCTGTTGTGCAAGGGACGTACGCGCCAACGGTCTGCATTATTACCCACGTATGCAGGGAACTGGACTGTGCTGAAAACCAATTTTTTCTTTGAGGACTTCCAAAAATTATCCTCCCTGATTATCTGGTGATTATTATCACGATCTTTCCGTCATTATATCAAACAATCTCCCCGGCATAAAAAAAATGATCCGCCGCAAAGGGCGAATCATTTTTTTTTTATATCCAGCCGTCCCTTACAAGTAATAAGTCATCCTTTGCAGGTGGGTGGCAGGGTCGATGTATTGCACCTTGACATCGTTCGGCACGCTCAGGCTGATGGGCGCATAATTGAGGATGGCCTTCACGCCCGCCTCGACCAGTTTATCGGTGATATCCTGCGCCACACTGGCCGGGATGGTCAGCATCGCAATTTTGATGCCGGCGGTCTTTACTTTTTCCACCAGGTCCGCCGAGTCTTTTACCGTCAGGTCGCCAATTTTTTCCCCGACCTTGTCCTTGTCGTTATCGAAGATCATCACCACATTAAAGCCGCGATCGGTAAAGCCCTGGTAACGTGCCAGCGCGTGGCCCATATCGCCGGAACCCACAATGATCACATCCCACAGGCGGTCCACCTTTAGGATCTCACGCAGTTTATCAAGCAGATAGGGGATGGCGTAGCCTGTGCCTTGTTTGCCAAACTCACCGAACTGCGAAATATCCTTGCGGATCTGAGCGGCGGAGATCCCGAGTTTTTCTCCCAACTCCTGTGACGAAGTGCTCTTCAACCCATTCTCAGACATGTGCTGCAGGGCGCGTAAATATAAAGGCAGGCGCGCAATAATGACATCGGGTATTTTCTCTGCGTTCATTATTTTCCTCACTCTTGTATAATCTAGAGTAAATTTACCATAAAATGCCGTTTCGTACAATTATTAACAACAAATTGCGCCAAAGAATTCACAAATTTTCTCTTTATCCAAAAGTCAGACCCTAAAGGTTTTACCCGCGAACCAGAACAATAATCTGCAAATGATTCCCGCTTACAAGTTGTCTGTTGGCAAAAGAAACCTTTAGGGTCTCATCCGCAACGCCAGAGAATCCCAAGTTGATGAAGTGATGTTTTAAGGTTTTATCCGCGTCATCCGCTCTCGTCCGCGTCCCAAAAAATATGCAGACCCTAAAGGTTTTACCCGCGAACCAGAACGATAATTTGCAAATGATTCTCGCTTATAAGTTGTCTGTTGGCAAAAGAAACCTTTAGGTTCTCATCCGCCACGCCAGAGAATCCCAAATTGATGAAGTGATGTTTTAAGGTTTTATCCGCGTACTCCGCGCCCGTCCGCGTCCAAAAAATATTCAGACCCTAAAGGTTTTACCCGCGAACCGGAACAATAATCTGCAAATGATTCCCGCTTACAAGTTGTCTGTTGGCAAAAGAAACCTTCAGGGTCTCATCCGCAACGCCAGAGAATCCTAAGTTGATGAAGTGATGTTTTAAGGTTTTATCCGCGTAATCCGCGCCCGTCCGCGTCCCAAAAACCGCCTTACCCGCAAACCCCATGCCTCAATTCGGCACAGCAGGGCGGCAGGTATTCAGCTGGTTATACAGCACCAGACAATCGACCCACTCATTGCCGAACCTCACCAGCACATGGAACTCGCCAAAGTAATCGTCATAACTGCCCACAAATAACTTCCTCTCATCCTGCACCTGATCCTTTAACTCCCACAGCGCGCGCGCATGCAATTGGCGGGACTGTTCCGGGTCGGGATTTTCATTGCCCTGGTTATCCACCACAAATTGAATGGTGGCATCCACCGCCGTCACCGCATCCCGAAAGTGTGCGTTGATCAGGTTATCGGTGAACGCGCCGCTGGCCATCATCACCACCGCGCAAAACAGGAGCGGGCCGACCTTGCCCAAAATGGAATTGGAGAACACCGCCGCCTCGCTCACGGCGATCTGCGCCACCCCCACGATCAGCATGAACGGCAGCACCCAGATCAGCGAAGCGCCGAAGCGGAAGGCGAACTCGCTGTTCTCTCCGTAATTCAAATACGCGCCCAACTGCGGGTCGAGTCTTGCGATGATCTCCGGGTTGATCTCCAGCGGCAGCGCCACCATCATCCAGGCAAAGCCCGCCGCCGCGCCCAGCCAGAACACAATGCCCAACAGACTGCTTTCAAAGCGCGCCGTCAGCCATCCGCTCAGGGCGCCGAACAGCGCGCAATAGGTCAGACCGATCACCAGCATCGACCACGGAAAATAAGCATGCGCCTGCCCCAGCATGTATCCATCCCAACCCCACGATGCCCCCGCGAAGGCCGCCCCCGCCGCCACACCGTACAATATCCCAAACTTCCGCTTCAGGCTTATGATCCTGCCCCGGGTAACTGCATCATCGTTCAATGGTTTCATATCAGCGAATGACCTCCACGCGCAACATATACGTTGTAGATCCGGGTGTGTTTTGAAAAAGCCGCAGCACATACTTGCTGTGCGGCGTAACGCGCACCGGCTGTCTGACCCCGCACGACAGGCTAAAACCGTCCACGGGTTTCTCGTTATTCCACAGGCTCACATCCAGCGTACCGCCCGCGCACTGCACTTCCATACTGAGCGATTCACTGGCAGAGCTGAATTGTATCCAATCTTCGGCATCGCCCGGCGCAGAGACTTCACCGTTGACCTGTAAAGCGCGCGAAGCGCTGGATGAAAAAACAGCCGCGCCTTGCGGAGCCTGCAGCGTATCCCCATCCTGAACTGCCGTGCGGATGCTTGCGCCCGGGGTTGGGGTGCTGTCTCCTGCGGCCTGGGTCGCCGCTGGTTGCGTGCCCCCTATCAGCGGCAGGCTCTCAATGTTACCGGTCTTGATGAACTGGGCAGTCACCCAGCCGGTGCCATCGGCTGCGCTGGCGTATTCAATTTGCAGCCACGTGCCGCCCGCGTCCCTGCCGGTGATGAACACCAGGTCGTTCGAGTTTAACTCACCGAGCAATTCAAACTCTGTGCCGGGTCCCTTGCGGACGTTGATCCGCTGGCTGACCAGTCCGCTGACCGCCGCCCCCGCCGCCGATGCGCCCCCCGTCAGCGGGATCTTCTCCGGCGAGTCGACCTGCACGAACTCGGCGCGCGCCCAGCCTTGTCCCGCCGCTGATTCAGCAAAGAGGATCTGATACCAGCTGCCGCTCGCATCCTTGCCGATCACCTGCACCTTGACGAATGGACCAACCAACCCCAGCGCAGCGCTGGCAGTGGATGGCCCGGCGCGCACATTGATCTGCGTGGTGGTGATGCCCTCACTGACGCTTGGCTCTGACCCTTCCGCCGCGCTCGAGGTGGCGGGCGCTGGCAGGGTCGCGGTCCGTGTTGCCTGCGGAACAGGCGTGGGCGGCAAAGTAGCCGTCACAAATGCCGGCCTGGCTGTCGCCTCACCCTGTCCCTGCGCGACGCTGCAGGCGGTACACAGGCTGATCGTCATGACCCAAACAAGAACGGTTCTGATCTGCACAATTCCATTGTATCCAATAATGACGCCCCGTGCATGGGTTTTGGGAGACGACTTCGGAAGTCTCCACGACTTCCGAAGTCTGGGTCTGGTCTCCCGCCGCTTGGCGGACATCCGCGCCAGGCAAGCATGGATGCTTTACTCAAAACATGGGGAAATAAAAAAGTGGACAGGCTTTATAATCAAGATCGAGGTGTCCCATGACTGTTCAAAATGTTTCCAATACGAAATATACCAAAGGCGTCCGCTGGCTTGCAGAACTTTATAAAAATCGACAGGTTGATTCTGTCACCGCGCAAACATTGAATAAGCTCGTTGATCTCGAATTAAGTCGTTTGCAGATGACATTGGATGATATCGAAAGGGTTCTGGCAAACTATGAAAAACAATATGGCATGACTTCGGCGGAATTTTTGAAAAAATACGAGGCGGGAAAAACCGACGACCGCATGGATTATGTGGAGTGGGCGTCGCTGACTAAAATGGCAAAGAATTTCCGCAAAACGCTGTCGGCAATATCCAGCGAGGGGTAATTCATGAATCCAGCGGACTACTTGTCTTCTGTCAAAAGCCTGCTTCTGAACAGCCCGCTGATTATCAGATACCAGATCATTCGAGAATATGAGGGATTGCAAAAGAGTTACATCCGGGCGCGCCTGACATTGACCGATGACAGCCTGCTTGAATTTTCCGAATACGTCGAAGAAGGATCGGAAGACGAAGTAAAGATCACCGATTACAGTTTTCAATGGATGAATAAGGAGGGGGATCAAATCCGCCGTTGGGACAATACCCCGCACTACCCCAAACTTAAAAACTTTCCGCACCACATACACGTCAAGGAAGATGATGTGATCTCCGGCAAGCCGATTGATATTTTTGGCGTGCTGGATGAAATTGGGAAAACGCTAAAAGCATGATATCTATCGTCAAATTCGCTGACGCATTTCACCCTCTCCACTCCATGCCGATACAGAACTCTATGATAAGGCGGTTGAGTACGTCAGGGAATATTATTAGTCCCATGTCCTTGCGAGCCGCCGAACTTGCGGCGAAGCAATCCCCACCCATCACGGTGCGGACTACACCCGCAGGGCTTCCCCGTCATGAGCAGGGGCTTCAACCCCGCGAACCCGGCGCCAAATTGCGGATGTTGTTGAATGAAGGCGGCTGGCTCAATGACTGACCCTGCAAGATATAATTCCCCTATGAGACAAACAACCACTGCTACAGGTGATCAACTGGCAAACGCCCTGCATGTGTTGGGAGTCAATTTTATTCGAGGGGGCAATGATGCAGACGACTCGCTTCACAACCACCCATCCCGTTTAATTGCCGCGCTTGCCCAGAGCAGCGAAGCCCGCCTGCGCTTGTCGCTCATTCCGCTTTTTCTTGAACATCCCGAATATGCGTCGCGGGTTCGCGCGGTGGCAAAGAAACTTGACCCATCTGCGCAACTTACGCTTGAATGTTATTACAGCGCGGCGGTTTGGCTGGCAAAGAAATATCAACTGAATATTTCCCTGCCTGATCATTTTGCCAAAGAATTGAACTTGACTCCCGTTGACAACTCTGATGAAAACCTGCATGCACTGGCAAAGCGTCATGCGGAATTGAGCGGATCGTATGTCAACTGGCTTGCTACGTACCAGCACGCGGAGCAAGTTTGGCGCAAGGGCTTTGAGCGCCGAAAGAAGGCAATGCATGGATAACGCAGAGATTCAATCCATCCTGCAAACGATGGGAAAACGCGTCCCACCCGCCTCCCGCTTGGTTTTGGTTGGAGGGAGCGCTTTGTCTTTGCTTGGCAGTCCTCGCCCCACCGTGGACATTGACTTTATCGGCGACGATGTGTATCCAGTGCCTTTGCACCAAACCATTCTGCGCATCGCAGAAGAATTGGATATTGACGCGGAGCCTGTGCCTCTGGATAAATTTATTCCCCTGCCGAAGGGCAGCGAAGGGCGCGTCATTCGCGTTGGTCAATTTGGGAATTTGGAAGTCTTCATCGCTGACCCATACAGCATTGCTCTGAGTAAACTGGATCGTGGTGCGGATACCGATTACGATGACCTTGTCTTTCTTGTTCAACACAATCACGTGGACATGAATGAATTCGAGCGCATGGTTCAAGATGCCCTGCCGCACGCGCGTCAAGTTGACTTTCATCCCGACATTCTCAAACATTTGCAGGGATTGAAAAAACGATTGGGGATGCAATGACTGACCGTTTAACCGAGTTTCGCAGGGATAAATCCCCTGCTCGGTACATGGAAGCCCGAACGGGCCGGCACACCGAGTCGGCTTCAGCCGACTTCCACGAACTGCCCACAGGGGGCTGTGCCAGGCAGGACTTTAGTCCGCCGATAAGGGGTGGATTATGACTGACCGCCTGACCCAATCCGAACTCGAATCCTACCTGTGGGGCGCGGCGACCATCCTGCGCGGACTGGTGGACGCGGGCGATTACAAGCAGTACATCTTCCCGCTCTTGTCCGCGTCCCATAATTGCACTTCCCACCTGTGGGGCGGCTCAACTGCGCCTGGCTGCCCGCGCTTTGCGGATCACAAAGTAGAGCGGCACCACAAATGCGCTGAATAAAAAGACAGCGGTGTTCATGTCTTTCACGGCGATCAAAATGACCGTGGCCGCGATGGTATACAGGATGTAGACATACAGCGATAGATACAGCAGGTGAGGGGAGCGGCGTCCAACCCAGTGCGCCCGGTGTTTGGGGTAACAGCCCAGCAGCCAGACCACCGCCGAGATCAACCGGCGGCGGAGCGGTGAGCGAATTCGCAGCAGAATATTTCTCATTTTTCCGCCCGTTCGTCCAATTGCAGATATATCCAGTGGGAAAGCTTGTCCATCATCATTTCTATTTTGTCAGATGTAAATATAATACACATTATCTTAAATGTCAAATAGACTTGACATATTCGCGCGCCTGTGTATAATGGAATTTGTCAAATTAACAGGACAAATGGTCAAGGTTTCCCGCGCAAGGCGGTCTTCATCTCCGGCGAACTTACTTCGCATAGGTGAATTATACCTGGCCGCATAGGAGGCATTAAATGAAGGTCTATGGTCTAAAGAGGGCAACCCCCAAGATGAAATACATGCACATGTGCATGGTGATGGATTGGAAGGCTTCGTTAAAGGAGCATCAGGCGGCGTTCCGCCTGCTAAAACTGCGCGAAACCCAGTCCCGGCTGATGACTCAACTGGCAGACCTGGACCCCAACTGGGAGGCGTGGTTCGACGACGATGCCAACGTCCCGGCCTACGGCTCGCTCCATCAGCGGGTGACGATCCTGCAGCGCCGCATCTCCGAATTGACAACGCCCCAGCCGCCGCCGCCGATTCCTGCGCCTGCCTCTGCGGGCGTCTCGCACTCCGAGCCTTTCAAGCGCGCCCAGGTGGTCATTGCCGCCTCCGATGCCTGGCACATCCTCGGACCGCATCGGGCTGAGATCGACCGCGCCGCGCTCGAGGTTCTACCCGCGCTAACCTGCCCCGTGGTGGATCTGTCCACCGTCAACGAGTGGCTCGAACAGCAGGTCAGTGCGGTGGTTGCGGCTCACCTGACTGCCGCCGGCTTGCGCGATGTGGACCGGATGCTTGCCGAACTGCTGAAACTGGGGGTGCCGGTGACGGGCTTTGACGCTCTGGACTGCCCCGCCGACCCCTGGCGCGATTAACCCTCCAACTCACAAAGGACACACCATGTCAGCTTCAACGTTCATCCCACCTCAATACGTGCATACCCCCGCCTGGGTGCTGTTTAACCCGGGCATCCCCGACGGCGCGGCGCGCTTCTATGTCATGCTCAAAGGCACAGCCTGGAAGACCGGCGGCATGGCCACCCCCTGGTTGAGCATGCAGGAAATTCAAGACTTGACCGGCAGGCGTCACACGGCGATCTATAAGTACATGAAACTTTTGTGCGGCCTGGCGGGTCTGGGTTTTGAGACCGCGCCCGATGGGACGTATCGCTTCACCTTTGACGAGTCATTGCGCAATTCTGCCAAAACGGAATACGAGAGCAAAGCCCAAAGAACACAGAAGATCAGAAAATCCATCCGTAAAAGCAGTTCGCTTAATGCGCTCCATTCCGCGAACACGGAAAGCGAAAGTGACAGCCATTCCGCGAACGCGGAAAATAACAGTGACAGTCATTCCGCGAACGCGGAACGGAAAGACGGAAAAACCAGAGAAAAAGGCGCTGCGCTTAATGCGCTTCATTCCGCAAACGCGGAAAGTCTTTTAAGTTCTCCTTCTTCTACTACTTCTTTTAAAAATGGTTTTAAAGATTTAAGAAGAAGAAGTAATTTTGAAAATTTTGAAATTCGAAAAACCAAAGAGCGCATCCCCCGCACTCCGCTGGAGGCATCAACCGACCCCGATATCCAGGTCTTCCGTCATGCCTGCGGCGCCTTCCCCGCCATCAGCGCCTACCGCGCAGTTATCGACACTGTCCGCTTGCTGCGGGAGATGAAGAATTTTTCAAGTGATGATGACCTGGTGGGGTTCCTGAAACCTTACGCCCACAACTGGGGCACGCGCATCAACCGCTCGGGCAACCAGTATGACCCGGGCAGTGCCACCTGGCTGGTCGAGTGGGCGGTCAACGAGCGCATTCCGCGCCCCGCCAAAACCCGTGAAACCACCGACCTGGACTTTGATGCGATCCTGGGAGTGCCCTGCAATGGCTGAACTAAAAACCCTCGCCAACATGCTGAAAGAGATCCGCGCCGCGTACCCCACCTGGAAGGCTTCGGAAGATACCGCCAGAGTCTGGGCGGTGTACCTCAACGATCTGGATGACGACCTGCTGGTGGCATCAGTGCGCAAGTTCATCTCGTCTGCCGAGCACGCCTTCCCGCCCAGCATCCCCGAGATCCGCGCCATCGCCGGGCAGTTGGTGGCGGAGGTCAATCTGCTGCCCAGCGCGCTCGAAGCCTGGGGCGAAGTCTGCCGCGCAAAGAAACCATCCCGCACCTTTATGCACTGTGACCCTGGCATTGATCCGCGCGGCTGGCTGATGGTGGACGACCCGCCGCACGCGTGGAGTCATCCGCTGGTCAAGACCTGCGCCCAGCGTTTTGGCTGGCCGCGCTTTCCCTCCGGCGAAAATGAAACCGCCGACCGCGCCCACTTTATGCGCGCCTATGAGGAGATGCTCAAGAACGAAACCGCGCGCGAAAACCGCCTGCCGCAGATCAGCCAATACATCGAATCGCAGCGCGCCCAGCTGGCCGAAGACCGCCGCGCCGCCCTCGAAACCGGCGAGGAGCGCGAGATCCAGGGTCAACTATCCAGCCTGGCGCGGCGCATGCGGTAGGGGGTGGTGCCTTCAGTCAGACTTCCGAAGTCTTTAAGACTTCGGAAGTCTATTCATGAAGACCTGACAGGTTTTCGTAGAAGTCTGATCTTTCGATGTGGCTATGATTGAAGGCATGCCGATTAAAAAGCGTGGCGATAAAACCTGTCAGGTCTGGGTGTCAGTGTGCAAACTATATGTTATGATTGTGGTCAGACCGCCTGACCATCAGGCCTCAGACCATAAGACTGGGGCAATCACCTTGTTAGTTCACTCATGAGGAAATATGGCAACCCCCCAGGATCTTCTTTCACCGATCAACAGCAAAAAAATATATAACAAGATCGTTGAGCAGTTCATTGAGCTTATCGATCGTGGAGAATTCAAGCCGGGTCAACAACTGCCTTCCGAACGTGAGCTGGCCCGCCACTTGAAAGTCAGCAGGGCATCGTTGCGTGAGGCATTTACTGTGCTGCAATTGATGGGGTTGGTTGAAACCATTTCAGGGCAGGGAAGTGTTATCTGCGAAAAAAAGGTGTACCCCAATTTGCCAACAACCGGAATGGATGGCTATGGAGAGAGCCCATTCCTGATCCTCCAGGCTCGCAGCGTTATCGAGCCCGCCATTACCGGCATCGCAACCAATCAACAAACGGCAGCGGGGGTAAAAAAGCTTGAAGAAATATTAAACAAGGTCGATACAGATGTTTCTCCTGCTGGAGCGATCCGTGATGTTTTCAGCGCAGGGGACCGCGAATTCCATATGGAACTTGCCAAAATGACTGAAAACCCGATATTGATCTTCATGCAGGAAGTCATACACCACCAAATGGAACAGAAGTTATGGAAGACCCTTGCGCGGCAAACAAGTTTTTCCACCCCAGGGCTGAGGGATGACGCGGAAAAGGATCATCATGCAGTCTTTGAAGCAGTGTGCGCCCGTGACAGCAAGCTTGCCGTGCGCAGAATGAAGGCTCATTTACAGCGTGTGGAGAAAACCATGGCTGAAGCAGAGTTAATTGCAAACATGCCTGAGGAAGAGCAGGAGTAAATTATTCGTATTTCTTTGGACTGACCCTTTTGGGTTGTTAGCGGCTGACGAGCAATAAAAGCCCGCTCGGGAAGTCTGAAAGCTGCATCTGTATTATTCAAAGAAAGGAGGAGCATGGTTTGGGAACGCTGCTTTCCCTTTGATGCCGCCGCATGTTAATATTTGAATCACAATGAAATGAATTGTTGTGAATTTTGTATCCATTACATCCCTGGAGGAACCGCATGGAAAAGAAATATAAAGGTCTGTTTGTAGTGATCTGTACACCATTTGATCAGGCAGGATCATTGGATGAGAATGCCCTGCGTAAACATATTCGTTATTTGCTGGATGAATGCGGCGTAGACGGGCTCATCCCATGCGGAAGCACGGGCGAGTTCGCATACTTGAGCCCGTCAGAGCGTACCCGGGTGATCGAAATAACCGTTGATGAGGTGAATCATAAATGTCAGGTGATCGCAGGGGCGGCCGCCTGTTCAACGCAGGAAGTAATACAAAACGCCCAGAGCGCAAAGCAGTTGGGAGTGGACGGGGTGATGGTGGTCTCACCTTATTATGGCGGCATCTCGCAAAATGAACTTTACGTTCATTTTGCCACGATCGCGCAAAGTGTGGATCTGCCGATCGTTCTTTATAACAACACCAGCACCACCCACTCCGATATCCTCCCCGAAACCGTCGCCCGCCTGGCAGAGTTCAATAATATCGTGGCGATCAAGGAAAGTACCGGGATCATGCAGCGGGTAATGGAGCTGATGACGAAATGCGGCGACAAAATCGAGATATTGTGCGGTTGTGATACGCTCGCTTTTGAGATGTTTGCCGTGGGTGTGGAAGGCTGGATCGCGGCGCCCGCAAATGTGGCTCCCAAACAGTGTCAAAAGCTGGTTGATCTTGCGGTGGTGCAGAAGGATATGTCACAAGCCAGGGAGTATTACCTGAAGATCCGCCCCTTGTTTGATCTGTTTGAGGGCAGCGGGCAATATGTCCAACTTGCCAAGGCCGGCATGGAGATGCTCGGCCGCCCGATGGGCAAGCCCAGGAAGCCGCTCCTGCCGCCCTCCGGGGAACTTCAGGCTTCTTTAAAACAAATTTTGAAGGACATCGAAATATAGCAGGTAAATCCAACCTGTCCAAGCTGATTCAGCCAGGCTGACCCCGGGTTCATCGCGGTTTGGCGCGTGATCTGCAGGTCGAATTATCTGATGAAAAAGCGGCTGAATGGAAGAAGGATGGCTGCCACGGGAACCCGGAAAAAGTGCAGCCATCCAGGTGTAATGATGGAAAATTTTAATGTGGAGTGATGCAGATGCAGGTATCTTTAAAGGCAATTGGTGATCTGAGGGATTACTTTGGCCGGACTCCGACAGAGATCGAGCTGCCCGACGGAGCGCTGGCGCAGAGCATCCTGGCTGAGATCGATACCCGCTGGGGAGCGAATTTACCAGCCTATCTTTGGAACCGGGAAACATGCCAATTCAAAGGGCCTGTTTTGCTGGTGATCGACAAGAAAGCGGTGAGGGATCTCTCGACTCCGTTGATGGATCACACGGAGATATTAATTATGAAGGCTATCGCTGGTGGATAAATCCTGGAGGTAAACATGAAAACAATTACAAAAGGTTACGCAGGGCATCAACTTCGTGTTAATTTGAACACGCACTCCACCCAGGTGGAGGAGCTGGATGAGGATGTACAGAGAAAATTCCTGGGCGGCGCAAGTTATGGCGCAAAAATTTTATATGATGAGCTGCCTGCCGGCATAGATCCGCTCGGGCCTGAAAATATTATGGTCATTGCCACCGGTCCCCTGAGCCTGAACAATGTGCCCGGTGGTGGTTCTGTCATGCTGTGTTTTAAGTCGCCCCTGACAGGAGTGTGGGGCGAGTCGCGTACGGGTGGTGACTTCGGTCCGGACCTAAAAAGAGCCGGCTTTGACTATGTGATCGTGAAAGGTCGTTCGACAAAACCGGTTTATATCCTGATCCAGGACGGTGATGTAACGTTCCGCAGCGCAGAGCATCTTTTGGGGATGACAGTCTCGCAAAAATCAGCCGCCATTCGGGAGGAGGTTGGCGATAGTAAAACCTCGATCCTGTGCATCGGACCCGCCGGTGAAAACCTGGTGAAAATTTCAGGGGTCATGTCAGATGACCGCGCAGCAGCCCGCTGCGGCGGCGGCGCGGTGTGGGGTTCAAAGAATCTGATCGCTGTGGCAGTCAAGGGCAGTCATAAGGTACAGGCTGCCGAACCGGATCGTTTTAAGGAGGTCCTGCGCAGCGCCTTCTCCGAGATCAAGGATAACCCGATGTACGTGGGTATGAAAGAGTTTGGCACGATCGGCGACCTGGCTGGAAATGATGATGGCGGCGACTGGCCTACCAAAAACTGGCAGTCCAACTCGTGGGGCAAAGGTCCGGAATTGTTCGATGAATACACAAAGAACAATTTCATCAAGGGCTTTGGCTGTTATCGTGGATGTTCACTGGCTTGTGCGCGCTGGGTGCATGTGGCAGACGGACGGTTTAAGACTCCCGAACATGGCGGCGCTGAATACGAATCGGTATCGTGCTTCACCGCCTATCTGTTGAATGAAGATATGGACGCGGCGATCCACTGCACTTATCTGTGCAACGAATATGGATTGGATACCATTTCCACCGGAGCGGTTATCGCTTTTGGCATGGAATGTTTTGAAAAGGGTTTATTGACTGCCGAGCAGCTGCAGGGCATGACCTTGAACTGGGGTGACGCTGAAATTCTTCCGGGCCTTGTCACTCAAATCATGAGCAGGCAGGGTGTGGGTAATATTCTGGCGGAAGGTGTGCGTAATGCCGCGGCGATCATTGGGCAGGGATCTGAACAGTATGCAATTCATGTCAAGGGTTTGGAAGGTCCCGCCCACGACCCGCGCTCAGGGAAGGCACTCGGTATAACGTATGCCACGGGTAACCGCGGTATGTGCCATATCCAACCCTTGGAAGGCATGGCCTGGGATCGCGGCAAGTTGGACTGGGGTTTGATGAAGTACGGCGTACCGGATCCCAACACTGTGGAACGCTGGGATGAAAAGGGCAAGGGCGGCGTGGTACGACTGCTGCAGGACGGTTTGGTGCTGCCAGATGTCCTTGGGACTTGCAAGTTCTATATGTACGGCGGCATTACTGTCGACCATTGGGCAGATTTCCTTTCCGCCCTGACCGGCTGGGATGTAACCGGCAGGGAATTGCTGCAAGCAGGTGAGCGGGCGATCAATATCCAGCGTCTGTTCAACATCCGGGAAGGTATCACCGCAAAGGATGACTTCCTTCCTGAGAGGGTGCGCGCAATTCCTGCATTTGGAAAGTATTCAACCGAAGAGGCCGTGGTGATTCGTGACCTTGAAGGCATGTTGGCAGAGTACTATGATGCCCGGGGTTGGAATCCCGTGAGCGGCGCCCCCAAAGAGGAAAAACTGGCTGAACTGGGATTATCCCAATAATTCGGAACCATTAATATTTTTCCATCGAGCAAGGTCTGTACTTGAGATGGTGATTCAGACATCCGAAGTCTTTAAGGCTTCGGATGTCTCTGCTTGAAAAAGACCTGACAGGTTTTCGTAGAAGTCTGATCTTTCAAGGCGGCTGTGATGCAAGGGGTGCCGATTAAAGAGCGTGACGATAAAAC
>JAIFNG010000120.1 GCA_020047815.1 Anaerolinea sp. | reverse complement strand
GGTTCAAACCGCCGGAAACAGTAGTGCCGTGACACATCAGACATTTTTGTGTAAATAACGGACCGATGCCTGCATCCCAGGTAACGCTGGCGGCAACAGGAATTTCTACCGCAGTGGAAGAGGCAGGGTCTTCGGTAACGGGTGCCTGTGTGATCGTTGGCGCAGGCATGGAAGTAGGTGTGGCGGTTGGTTGTGGAGTTGCTGTTTGCGGTACATACACAGGAAGAGTCGGTTGTAATTGCGGACTTACGACGGCTGTTGATTCGTAGCCCACAAAATAATAGAACCCGTAACTGAACATGACAAGGATCAAGACGGCAATCGGTGTATAAATATACTGGCGCTTGCGCAGGACGGCAGGCGGGATAGGGGCAGGCTGACTGCCGGAGGTCAGGACCGCCAATTCGGCAGGGTGTTCATGCTCCATCTCCTCATGGCTTAATTTACCGGTAAACATGCTTAGGTTGAGTTGTTTTACATGTACATGATAGAAATGCCAGACGATGATGGCAAGGACAGCCAGCACCGCCTCACCGCCATGCGCCGCTTTGGCGGCAGGTACAGCCTCACCAGGAAGAATCCTCAAGGTGGAGATCGGATTCCACATCATAAAGCCTGTCAGTCCCATGACAACCGTCCCCCAGATCAGCGCCAGATATTCAGCCTTCTCGGCGTAGGAGTATCTGCCGTAGTATGCCTTATGTTTACGCAGGCCGAGATAGTACAACACATCATCATACACATGCCTGACATCATTGATCCATGGGATCATGGCAATGGGCGTACGCATGACAATCACGCGGTATAACACTTCCAGGACGTGAAAAACGCTGACAATCATCATCACGATCGCAGCGGTGTGATGGATCAAACGCGATGTTTCAATACCGCCCAATACTTTAAATATTCCCAGACTGATCGGCGATAGGGGGAATTTTTGCGGTAAGCCAGTAAAACCCAATAGCGTAAAGGAGATCAGAAAGGTGATATGCTGGATCCTCTGTACAATGTCAAAGCGGACATATGTTTTTATCTCTGAGGTGGTCCGGGGTTCCTTAGTCATGGGGAGCCTCTTCATGGTCATTCTCTGATCCTTTCGCAGCAGGCGGCGCCTGGAACTCCTCAGGTTGTGTTTCCCCGGATTCATCCTTTGCGTTTTCAACAACCTCATCTGCTGTGGGGGGAGGTGGGTTATGTTCCATTACAGTCTTCGGCTTCCGATAATGATTGATCATCTTGCGGGAGAAATCCATCATAACCAGAACAGCCATGGGGATGATGACGCCGGGGATCAAAAACTTGTAGAACAGGTTCACGTAATACACAATGGGATATTTGTCAGTTGTGGGGATGTAATGCGAAAGCCAGGCATCGGGGAAGTTCGCGTTGGCATCCGGATGGCATGCCTGACAGCGCACAAGCAGGTTTTCCCGCACTGCCAGTCCTTTTGCCGGGTCATCACTTCTTGCGATGTCGTGAACACCATGACAATCAGTGCAAACGGGCTTATTGGTCGGCTGGTCGGGATATGTCTTGTCGAACAGCAGCACGGTTGTGCCGTGGAAGTCTGCCACATAGGTATTCAATACTTCTGTGGATAGTCCATACTTGAGCATCAAGTTTGAGTTCGTGTGACACTTGGCGCACAGGTAGGGTGTGCTGTTTCGGAAGGTTGCAGATGTCGGGTCCTGAATGTTGTGAACGCCATGACAGTCAATACAGGTCGGTACGTCCAGGTTGCCTTCCTGGGTCAGGGCGGTGCCATGAACACTTTGCTTGTAGGTATCATAGATGGCGCTGTGACATTGGGCACAGGTATCAGCAATATGCAGGCGGGCACGATCCAACACCTGGCCTGTTTCGGCATCTGTCAGGCGTTGCTGCGTGTGCGGATCATGGCAATCGGCGCAGACCGCCGCGTTCTGATTTCCTCCAGCCAGCGACTTTTGGTGGACACTGTCCAGCGTCAGGTCGAATTGCTCGGCATGACATTGCTTGCAGGATGTGTAATATTGCAAGGTGACTTCACGCAGGGTTTCTGTGGTCCGCTCGGGATGAGGGAAACTTGAAATATCCGTATGGCAGGCAACGCAAGCCACCTGATTGGTGCCATGTACACTACTTTCGAAAGCAGTCTGGTTGACAGTCAAAGGCAGGGATTCTCCGCTGTCCAACTCAACCTGCATGCCTTCAGCTACATGGCAGGAAAGACACAGGCTGTTATCCGCCTTCTGGGATTGGAACACGTATTGTGATTTTGCCGCCTCCTTCACACTGACTGGCAGTGAATCTGCCGCTGCTGAGGATATGGCAAGTCCAATACTGACGAGACAGGATACAAGCCCCGCCGCAATAAGCAGGTTACGGAGTCGCATCACTTCCCCTCCTCCGGCCGGTTGGTGAGGCGCTCGTATTCCTTTTCATGGAAATCACGCATTTCCTTTTCGCTCAGATGTCCAGTGAAGATGCTCAGGTTCAAACGTTCAATATGCACATGATAGATATGCCAGATCACAATGAAGACCGCCATCACAACTGACTCGGTGCTGTGAGCCAGTTTGGCGGCTGGCACCACCCCACCCGGCAGAAACTGTGTGGCTTGTACGGGAAACCAGACGATAAAGCCGCTGATGCCCATCAGGGCAATACCAAAGAAAACAAACCAATAGGTAACTTTTTGTTCAAAGTTATAGCGTCCGAATTTCGGTTTGTCTTTGCGCATGAATAACAGATATTGGAGCATGTGCCAGGCGTCGCGCAGGTCCTGTCCGGTGGGCAACAGATCACCCGGCAGGCTGCGGCGACTCATAAGGATGAGGATCCGTGCTAGGTGGACCATGACCAACAGGCTCAATACAATGGCTGCAATGTGGTGTGTCTGTCGGATCAGGAAAATCTGCCCGGGGTTGGAGAGTAGATCCTGGCTGATCGAAAGCTCACGATATTTTTGGGGTAAACCAGTCAATAAAAGTACCAGTCCGGTTAATAACAAAATGGCGTGTTCCCAACGCTGACCAACAGAAAAGCGCAGGAAAGTCCGTTCCTGCCTGGCAAGCGGGGTGGAATTGGTTATTTTTCCGCTCATGATCGGTTACTCCTCACGCGATCAACAGTAGATCGAATAATTTGCAAAATGACATAAATGACGCATCCCCAAAGGATGAACGGGGTGAAGGAACCATAGAACTTTTCCACGTAAAACAGGAAGGGGGTACGTTCCAGGCTGATCTCGTTGTGACCGGTCCAGGCATCGGTCCAGTTTGGACCTGCAGATGGGTGGCATTTCTGGCAGGTGGCCAGCAGGTTTTCTTTATTCACCATGGATGCAGGATCCCCTGTGGCGCGGATATCATGAATGCCATGACAATCAGAGCAAACAGCGCTGTCGTGCCAGATGGTTGGCCACTTTGCCTTATAAACAGAAACATCCACACCGTGCCAGGAGCGTTTGTAAATGTTGTAAACATCGGCAGATAAGCCATACTTGTCCATCAAATTCTGGTCGGCATGGCAGCCGGCACACATCTCAGGTTGATCTACGCGGAATTGATTGGTGCGCGGGTCCTGGATGTTATGGACGCCATGGCATGTGGTGCAGACTGGCACATCAGGATTTTCGTCCTTCATCAATGCGGCGCCGTGCACACTTTGGCGATATGGTTCCACGATCTCGGTGTGGCACTTTGCACAAGTCACAGAGATCCTGGAACGGGGCTCATTGGACGGGCTGACATCATGCGAGCCGTGGCAGTCGGTGCAGACAGGGGCATTCGCGTTCCCTGCTGCAGCAGCCTGGGCATGCATACTATCCTGGGTCTTTTCGTAGTTCACAGAGTGACATTTCTCGCAGGTTTGGTAATAGGCGAGGGAAAGGTCACGCTTTGTCTCGAACTCTGTCTTGGGGTGCGGGTATTCAGAAATATTGTTGTGGCAGGCTTCGCATTCAATTCCAACGATACTATGCAAGGAATGATCGAGGTCATCCTGGGCGACATACAGTGAGAGAGTCTCGCCGCTGGGAAGCGTCATGCTGAGGGTGGAATCCCCGTGACAGGTCAGGCAGTACTTCTCGGTTTCCTGGAAAGGAGGCTTTGCATTGACAGGCGATACAGCAAAGAAAATGGAAATCAACAGAACTAATATGCCAGCCGCAGTCAGCCAGAAGACCTGACGATGAAAGGTTTTTGGTGTCATTGCTGCGACTCCTTTTTATTTTCGACAGTTTCGGTTTTGTCCGGGACCGCGTTTAATGTTTCAAGGTCGGTGGCTGGCTCTGCTTGACCTTTCTCATCATTACCCCCATCAGGCGGCTCGGGAGCTTCCACGGCTACCAGCCCCATTTTTCGGAGCAGATAGGAGATCCCAAACAAAACGGCGAGCGGAACAAGACATCGTAAAACAAACAACAATGCCACAAAAAACTGATTGGTAGACGGTTCATCCATAGCCATTCCCTCCACGGTAAAACTTTACAAAATCCCGCAACGATATGGTAAGCATTGCATCTCCAATATTAATTTAGGATGAGTGTTATCCGACAGTATAACTCAAAATTGTCTGCATTATTTTACCCAAATGGAAATTTCTTTTACAAAAAATCAGTGATTTGATCAGTTTGACTACGGTAAAGGCATGTTATACCTGGATAAGACAGTAGGATTATTTTTTTAAGACGGGAACCCTGCAACTTAATATCATGGATAAATAAAATAGCGGATGCCTGATGGCATCCGCTATTTTATTTCCTACTACTAAATTAATACTATGGGCGAACGAACTTGGTCACATCACCGCCCATAACCTCGATCGAGTCGATCAGGATTTGAGCAACATATTTAATGTTGTGAGTGAAAGCGCCCGGGTCTTTCGTGGCGTACTGGTAGTTAAATGCGGCTTTGAGCAGGTTCGGAGTCCATGTGGAGTAACTGACATTACCGCCTGTGTCGTTCTTGTCAGGTGCACCATCGCCATCCTTATCGGCAAACCAGTAAGGATAAGCGGCGGGGTTGTATGCGATCCCATCAACACCCTTGGCTTTGGTGTAGGCAACGATCTGGGTAAAGAGGGCTGCACGTAAACCGTCCAGTTCGGCTGATGCGCTTTCTGTAATATCGCCGTCGCCATCATAGTCGGGAGCAGTCATCCGGATGGCGGTTACGTCCGTTGCGCCGACATGGCAGGTTGCGCACTTCTCGGCAACGTCAATTTCCAAGGCATGGACTTCATGGCAGTCGGCGCACTTGGTGACAGCATGGGTGCTCATACCGAGATAGGTCTTGCCATCGAATTCATAGGCGCCCTGGGCTTCGGTACCGAAGATCGTTACGCCAGCCGGGAAGTAGTGAATGTTGCGGAAGCCGAGTTTTACATCAGTGCCCTGGTCGTTCTTGTAGGGCGCGGGAACGGCATCCATGTCAGTCGGGTTAAAGGCTGCGATGGTCTTGTCAACGCTTGCCTTGGACTCGCGTCCCTGGTGGCACTGCAAGCAAAGGTTGGAATCATCACCGTCGCCGAAGGTAACAACCATACCGGAAGGCATGGTCACATCTTTGATGGCGTAGCGGGCGGGCCAATTGGCTCCGTCATGACACGTGGTACACATCAAGCCGTTACCAGCATGGAGACCCTCTTCAGGCATTGTCTCACCGGCAAGCACCATGGGGAGGCCAGTTCCGGTATGGCACTTGGCGCAAGCCACGGGCACCACAAAGGGAGCTTCTTCTTCCTGATCCCAGTGGCGCCAGGCTTCGGCAGAGCCGTCAAAGTGACCAGCGTCATTGCGGGTCAAGACAGCAGCATCAAACTTGGTTGTCAGTTTTTCACTGGCATTCACGTCTTCAATGGAGTCAACCAGGAGCTCGATGACGTACTTTCCGCCGTGAGCAAAGGCCCCAGGGTCCTTAATGGAAACCTGGTAGTTATATGCGGCCTTCAATAGACGGGGAGTCCAATTTGGATAAGCCTTGCCATCAGCGCCCATAAAGTAGGGATAGACAGCGCCGTCATATTTTATTTCAGCGCCTGCAACTTCCAGGGCATAGGCTTGCATGGAGGCTAAAAGGGTTTCCTGTAAACCGGCAATTTCAAAGGCGACCCCTTCGGTCTTATCGCCATCGCCGTCGTAATCCTCGGCAGATGAAGGCTCACGGATGTCCTTTAGGTCTTCAACGGTAACGACATCGGTGTGGCACTCAGTACAAGTTTCAACCTTGACTTCAAGGCTGTGTGAGTCATGGCAGCCAACACAAGTATCGAAGCCTTCAACATGCTGGAGCTTGGCATCGTAAGTTTTGCCTTCGTATTGGTAGCCCATCTGAACCTGTGAGCCATATAGTGTGCCGCCGGCGGCAAAATAATGGACATTGCTGAAGCTAAGTTTGACGTCGTTGTCTCCATCCTTGTAAGGAGCAGGCATGGCGTCCGGGTCAAGGTCTTCGCCAAACTTCGCGAGTTTTGCATCAAGGCTTACCTTGGATTCCCGTCCCTGGTGGCAGGTCATACAACGAGCCTCTGGGCCGAGGTTCTCGATAACTGCACCGGAGGGGAAAGTAACCGAGCTTAGTGCATCGGCAGTATCATTGTGGCAGGTGGTACAGGTAAAAGCTGTGCCAGGAGCAGCAACCGCAGCATCGACTTTGCCATCAGCAATAAAATCTACAAAGCCGGCTTCGCTGTGACACTTGGCACAGTTTGTCGGAATCTCAGCCGGGTCTTCTGCATCCCAATGGATAAAGGCTTCAGCAGCAGCATCAGCATGACCAGATGCAGCGAAAATGGGCTTGATCGCTACAGGTTCAACAGCGGGGGCAGGGGTGGCTGCGCCGCCGCAAGCGGCTAATACGACAGCCGTTACGATCAGCAAGCCAATCAGTACCAGTGATTTTTTGATTGTCATTTCCTATCATTCTCCTTATTAATGATGATGGTTCAACATTCTAATTAGCATGGTGTATGTATATTTAGGGAGAGGCACCTCCAGGCTGGTATTTATGACAATCTCAGTAATGATATGAGAATTGTCATAGATTGTGTATTTTAATGCAGAAAAAGATTAATGAACAGTTAATTTGCTTGAATCCATGGGTGTCAAATGTCACAAAATAAATGTGAGATAAGACTTTGGTTTGCCAGCCTTGGGTAGGCTGAAAAGAATTACTGTCAAGCAGGAAAAAGGCGCGGAAATTATTGAAAGGCCTTCCCATGAATTTTTTCCACCGTGATAATCCTCGAAATAAGGCGAGTGCACATCTTTCGCGGATATAATTTAAATCCCAGGCCTTTTGATGGGGTGTAATCTCTTCAGATCGCGTAACATTAGAAAATTAAGCAGAGGAATGATGTCAGATCAAATTTTTCCAGAACCCACGGTTGGGGTTTTCATATTGAATAAGGCAGGTGAGTTATTGTTGTTGAAGAGTCACAAATGGCCGGGCAAATATGTTGTCCCCGGTGGTCATGTGGAATTGGGCGAGCGGCTGGAGGAGGCGGCAATTCGTGAGGCAAAGGAGGAAACCGGGTTGGATATATTCGACCTGAAATTTATAAATTTCCAGCAGTTTATCTATGACCCCTCGTTCTGGAAGAAGCGGCACTTTATTTTCTTCGATTTCACCTGTAAGACCGATTCGCTTAAAGTGGAGCTAAATGATGAGGCGGAGGATTATGTTTGGGTGGGGTTGGATGCTTCTCTTCGTCTAATGTTGGATTCGTACACGCGGACTTCGATCGAGAAGATCATTGAAGGAAATTTGTCATAAAATCAGGGTGATTAAAATAGTTGCAGTCTCAACGAAAAATGGGTAAGATAAGAAAACCATGAAGCAAATAATATGCCTCAACCTTTTGGGCATTCTTACATATGCCTTAGGTTAGCCAGCCTGACGGGTACACACGTACCTGCCAGGCTTTTTATTTTCATATCAAGGAGTATAAATGCAAACACCGTGGGAGTATCGTTACGCTCATCGTACACGAAAAATGGGGAGTTCTGTCATCCGTGAATTGTTGAAGTTCACCGAGCAGCCAGATATCATTTCGTTTGCAGGAGGGTTGCCAGCGCCTGAAGTTTTTCCTGTAAAGGAGTTTCAGGAAGCTTGCAATCAAGTATTGACCGATCACGGCGCGCAAGCCTTGCAATACAGCACAACTGAAGGCTACCTGCCTTTGCGCGAGATGATCGCACGTCACAATACGCGCTACAGTGTGCGGGTGACTGCTGAAAATATTATGATCACATCCGGTTCGCAGCAAGCTCTGGATTTTATCGGACGCCTGTTCGTGAACCGCGGCGATTATATTGTGGTGGAATCGCCAACCTATCTGGGTGCATTGCAGGCCTGGAATGCGTATGGCGCGCAATACATCTCTGTCCCGTCCGATGAAAACGGCATGATCATGGATAAGCTGGAGGAGGCGCTTCGGATCGGACCGAAGTTCATCTATATCCTTCCAAATTTCCAAAACCCTTCCGGTTCCACCTTAAGTCTTGAACGACGCAAGCGTCTCGTGCTGCTGGCGGATCAGTATGGTGTGCCGATCGTGGAGGATGATCCGTACGGGCAGTTGCGCTATGACGGTGAACATATCCCATCTGTTGCAACGCTTGACAGCCGCTATCGCGATGATAATGACGGCGAATATACCGGGAATGTTATTTATTTAAGCACGTTCTCAAAACTGCTGGCACCTGGCTTGCGTCTGGCCTGGGTGATTGCGCCGCCGGAAGTAGTCCGCAAGCTGGTGATGACAAAACAAGCCGCCGACCTGCATACATCATCCTTTAATCAGCATGTGGCTTATGAGGTCGCCAAAGGCGGTTTTTTGGATGAGCATGTGAAGGTGATCCGCGCAACGTACAAGGAACGGCGCGATGTGATGATCGAAATGATGGAGGAAATGTTCCCGCCCGAGGTTACCTGGACAAAACCGCTGGGCGGCATGTTCCTCTGGGGCGTATTGCCCAAAAATGTGGATGCGGCTGAAGTATTGAAAGTGGCAGTTGAGCGCAAGGTGGCTTTTGTGCCTGGCGCGTCCTTCCATCCAAATGGCGGCGGCGCAAATACGATGCGGCTCAATTTCTCTTTTTCCAATCCGGATAACATCCGTGAGGGTATTACACGGTTAGGCGTGACTTTGAAAGAAGCCTTGAAGAATGGAGAACCAGTAACTGCATAACGCCCGGTTTCGAAAATAAAAAATGACCCGTTCTGGAAAAAGAGCGGGTCATTTTATTGTCGTGAATTGTCTACTCTTCCACATATGGAACATAGTCTGCGCGGGCAATACCCTGCTTGATGGCGGTTTCAGCGACGGCGCGTGCTACTGCCCGATGCACTTTTTTGTCCAACGGGCTGGGGACTAATTCACCGGGCGGGGTCATTTCGGCAATGACATGCGCGGCAGACAACAGCATTTCGTGTGTGATGCGTGGGGCGTTCGCATCCACTGCGCCGCGGAAGATGCCAGGGAACCCCAGGACATTGTTGACCGATTTCCCATCTGCGGCAAATGCCGCGCCGTGCTCCATTGCAACATCAGGCTCGATCTCAGCATTCGGATTCGATAATGCGAGGATGATCTGTCCTTTGCGCACCATTTCGGGTTTGATCAGATTCGGCGCGCCGGTGGTGGCGATCACGATATCGCATTTTTTCATGATCTCGTTCAGGTTGGATTTTATGCCCCCGGCTTTTTCAAACCGCTCCAATGCCTCTGAACTTAGATCTGCGCCGTATACTCGATTCCCGGTCAGCCTCATCATCATCAGACCGATGGCGTGTCCCGCCGCCCCCAGCCCGATCTGTCCAATGACAGATTTTTTCAAGTCTGTACCGGTCTCGCGGGTTGCGACCAGTAATGCCGCTGTGCAAACCACCGCCGTGCCATGCTGGTCATCGTGCAGGACAGGAATGTCGAGCATGGCCTGCAGTCTTTTCTCGATCTCAAAGCAGCGCGGCGCGGAGATGTCCTCCAGTTGAATGGCGGCGAAGGTCGGTGAGATGGCATATACTGCGGCAATGATCTCGTTGGTATCTTTGGTGTTGAGCAGGATGGGAATGCCCGATAAACCGACCAGCGTTTCCATTAACATGGCTTTGCCTTCCATTACGGGCATACTCGCTTGTGGACCAATATCTCCAAGCCCAAGCACTGCCGTGCCATCAGAAACAATGGCGACCATGTGACTGATGCTGGTGTACAACCGCGCCTGCGAAGGGTCTTTGGCGATCTTAAGGCATACTTCTGCCACACCGGGGGTATACACCCGGCGGAGAGTTGCCAATGAGTCGATCGGGTAGCGGGAACGGATGGCTATTTTACCTTTTTGGTGAAGCTCCAGCACTTCATCACGCACTTCAAGTACGCGGGTGCCTTCGTTGTTTCGCATGGCTTCCAGGATAATTTCAAGATGAGCTTCATCTTCTGCGGAAATGGTGATGTCACGCACCACATTTTGGGATGTCTCGGTCAGCAGCACAAGACTACCGGTGTTTCCGCCGGCTTCCGCGATGGCGGTCAACAACCTGCCCAGAATACCTTTCTTCTGTGAATTGCGGACACGTACCGTACGGATGAGTTTTCGTTCCCACGCCATGGATCACTCCTTTTATATTTCCGTCCTTCGGTTGTGCTGAATAAGCACAGCCCTGCTCAGGACGAAGAATCTAATATCCCCATTCTAAGACAAATACCGCGAATTCTCAAATCATGCACAGTATGGATCGCGATACATGTCGTGCGGTTATTCTAATAATGAAGGAATTTCTGAAAAACACTTGATGACCGCACAGTCGGCTTCGGGGAAAAGACTGATCGGGTCGTAAAGGACTGGCACCAGCCCGGCGCGACGTGAGCCGATGATATCGGCAAAATAATTGTCCCCGACGTACATTGTTTCCTGAGCGAATGTGCCTGCCAGTTCCAGCGCGCGTTTAAAAATGAGCGCGTCAGGTTTGAAGGAATTAATGTCTCCAC
>JAIFNG010000177.1 GCA_020047815.1 Anaerolinea sp. | reverse complement strand
GGACGCCGTCCGACTGGGAAAATGCTGAGGCGTAGAAAAAGGCTTGGAATCGCGCCAGACTCCCCAGCGTCGGGTGCACGCTTTGTTGGGCAGTTTAATTTTTAGAAGAAACATCTTTTATAACTTATTCACTGTTGCCGCTATATGTTCCACATGGTTTTTACCATTAGATTTTACTTTGTATAAAGATTGGTCTGCAAAATTTAGTAGGTTATTCAAGTCCATATCATCATCGCCAAAATATGTAGTGATGCCGATACTGACCGTTACGTAGTTGCTGACTTGACTTGCCTTGTGAGGCAACCCTAAAGATTCAATCTTAGTCCGCAGCAGGTTACCTATCACTAATGCTCCTTCAATTTGCGTATAAGGTAAAACAATACCAAACTCTTCCCCTCCATACCTAGCGACGAGGTCATTTGGGCGTTTCAAAATACTGCTGATCGTTTGGGCAACTTCTTTCAGACATTCATCTCCAGCAGGATGACCGTACGAATCATTATATAATTTAAAGTTGTCAATATCGCAAATAGCAATGGACAGAGGAGTCTTATTACGTTTGCTATGCAAAAATTCTCTCTTTATATATTCATCAAAATATCGGCGATTGGGTATTAGAGTCAAACCATCAAGATTGGATAGATTTTCTAAACCTTGCATGGTGTTGGCTAATTTTGAACCGTATTTAAAAATCACAATACTTCCCAAGATGGCAATTAGGGTATGACTAATAACGAGTATCCACGGGGTTGTAAATGTTGCTGGAAAAGAAACGCTAATGCCGCCTCGAATATCGCCAACTTGATACCCTTGTTTTTCATGACATTTTAGACAACTTTGCTGAGTCACGAGTGGAGCCATATAACGAAAAATCGCAGTCTTACCATTATCAGAGTATTCAAAATATTCTTGCTGTCTTCCTTTTTCAAAAGACTCTAATGCAACGGCTTCCCATGCTTCAGGCGCATTGGCTGGGCGAATTGGTTTCAGGCTGGTTAAGTGAAACTTCACATTGTCTCTTTCATTAGCAAGTTCAGCAATCAAACGAGTCATATATGCAGGGTTTATTAAAGTTAATTTTTCGCCGTTGATTGTAGTAATATCTCGGTTCGGAACATCTAAATAAAGATTGGGTTGAATTTTGTCAGTAATTGGAGCGTAAACACCCCCAAGTTGCGAATTCCATTCTCTTGTTGTTACAATGAGATTAAATAAAGACCGTGCATTATCAAGATAAATTTCACTTTGACTCTTATGGACTTGTGACACATTCCAAAACGCCGATATGAAAATAATTATCAGCCAGGCGATTATGCTTCCAGCAATATAGGGTTTTGATTTATTTGTCATATGATGTGTATTTTGCAAGGAACTGCCCAACTAGTGCTTCAGCCGCCGTTTCACCGCCTAATGGGCTATGGGTTGCCGCGGCCTAAACACCTAAATTAATATAGGTATATAGGCTGCGGTAGGTTAGAATCAGCTGAATTGATTTGTTGATTTTAGCACAAGCGATGGAGGAATGCCAATGTCAGAAAAAGATACAAAATTCATCAATAGCCCCCAGAAAAACCAATCTGGCGGGTCGAAACTCGATGAGTTAGCGGGCGAAGCTGCGCCCAAACCCAGGAAACTGCTCGATCAAGTCAGCGATGCCCTGCGCACCAAGCATTACTCCTACCGCACCGAACAAACCTACATAGATTGGATCAAACGCTACATCATCTTCCATAAAAAGCGCCATCCCAAGGATATGGGCGCAGAGGATATCCGTAAATTCATTGCCTACCTCGCCGCAGAACGCAAAGTCGCCACATCCACTCAGAACCAGGCGCTCAGCGCCATCCTTTTCCTATATCGCACCGTCCTGCAAAAAGAGGTCATCCTGCCTCCCGACCTGGTGAACCCATCCCGCCCGAAGCGTTTGCCCACGGTTCTAACTCATGCCGAAGCCATGTCTGTAATCAATCTTATGCATGGCATTCCGCGTCTGATGACAAAGATCCTGTATGGCAGCGGATTGCGGCTGATGGAATGCATGCGTCTGCGTGTCAAAGACATTGACTTTGAGAACCATCAGATCATTGTCCGCGGCGGCAAAGGCGATGACGACCGCTTTACGATCCTGCCTGATTCGGTTGCCGCCGAAATAAAACATATTTTGCAGGATGTCAAAGCCCTGCACGATAAAGACCTGCGCGAAGGATATGGAGAAACTGCCCTGCCAAATGCCCTGGGCGTCAAATATAAAAATGCTGCGAAGGAGTGGGGCTGGCAATATATCTTCCCCGCTTCGCAGCGTTCGATTGACCCGCTTTCAGGAGTTATCCGCCGCCATCATCTTGACGAAAGCGTTTTGCAGAAAGCAATTCATAGCGCCGGCCAACTCGCACGAATAGAGAAGCCCGTCACCGCACACACCTTCCGCCATTCCTTCGCCACCCAACTTCTGCAAAACGGGTACGATATTCGTACCATCCAGGAACTGCTCGGACATAAAGATGTCAAAACCACCATGATCTACACCCATGTCCTCCAACGCGGCGGGCTCGCTGTCAAATCTCCGCTTGACTCCTGACTTCAACACACACAGGGCAAGCTGTTCAACCTTCAACTTTTTTACCCAAAACCTCACACATCCCCTGCCATTCTGCAATGGAGAGGGTCTCTGCCCGGCGCATATAGTCTATGCCGGCGGAGGTGAGCAGGGCTTCGGATTCTGCCGTGGGGATGTGCAGTCCCGCGGATAGCGAGTTGCGCATGGTCTTGCGCTTTTGGCTGAAGCCGGCTTTGGTCAGTTTGAAGAAGGTCGGGAGGGCTGCGCGCGGGATGAGCGGCTCGTTATAAATGTCAATGCGCAGGATGGCGGAATCCACTTTGGGGGCGGGGTGGAAGGCGGCGGCGGGGATGATGTCAGCCAGGACTGGTTTGCCGTACACTTGCACGCTCAATGCCAGGAGGCTCAGGTCACCCGCTTTGGCGCAAATGCGCTCCGCAACTTCCTTTTGAATGGTCAGCACAATGCGCCGTGCGCGCCGCGCGGGATCGCTTTCCAGCAGGTGCCGGATGACCGCCGAGGTGATGTAGTAGGGGATGTTCGCCACCACCAGGTAATCAGGCTGATCCATGATCTCTGCCATGGCGGTCTTGAGAATATCCCCATGCACCACACGCACATTGGTATAAGGCTTGAGTACCGCCCGCAGTGGAGCCAGCATGCCCTCGTCCAGTTCGACCGCCGTCACCTGTCTGGCACAGACAGCCAGATAGCGGGTCAAACTTCCCAGTCCCGGACCGATCTCAAGCACAATGTCATCCGGCCCGATCTCTGCGGCAAGGGCGATATTTTCCAGCGCCGTGGCATCCTGTAAAAAGTTCTGTCCCAGGCTTTTATCGGCGCGCAAGTGAAATCGTTTGAGGACGGCGGCGGCATCCAGCGCGGGAATTGCAGAAAAATTATTCATGGGTTTCCTTTGCCTTGAGCGCAGTCGAAAGGCTTGTGTTTCATTATGTTGGGGTGTGAAGCAGGTCCGGTCATGGTATGGCGCCTGTTGTTCTTCCGATAAAGTCTATTGATCGGTTAGTTATACTGAAAACGGGCACAAATTGCGCTTTTGAAAATCGGGATTCGCGCGAAGCGGCCAGCCCGCAGGGCTTTCATGTCTTGAGGCGGAGATTTATCTCCCGCCGGATTATACCCAATCCATCTTCGGGCGGACTGCACCTGCCTCCCACTCGCTCCGCTTCGGGGATTATACCCAATCACCATCTTCGGGCGGACTGAAGTCCTTCCTCAGTTCATGGAAGTCCGCTAACGCGGACTCGCCCCGTCAGCCCGAAGGGCTTTCATGTTCTGAGGCGGAGATTTATCTCCCGCCGAGTCCTGCCATCCCCAACCTCATCATCAGACAATACCACCACCTTCGGGCGGGCTGCACACCTGCCCCGCAATTTGTGATCGTGCAAGGTATAGGTTTATGGACAAAATGAGGAAGTGGACTCTTCCTCGGCCGAGTCGCTCTGGTCGGCGGCCAGGCTGGGCCAGATGCCGGCGTTGAAGCGTGTGACGTACTCCCGCAGGATGTTGAAATCCGCGTCAAAGATCAGCAGTCCCTTGGGGAAGGCAGGGTCTTCGAAGATGCGGATCTCGGTAAACAGTTCTTCGGGGAAACTGGCGAAGGCGATATTCTCCACCGGCAGCTGCGTGCCGAGGCAGGCCAGCTGGCTGAGTTGTTCGGGGGTGAAATCGGTCTGGATGTTATCCTGAAATGAACGGATCAACTCCGGGATCTGGGTGACGGTGTTGGGGCTGAGGACTTTTTCCCGCATGGCGCACAGCACCAGGTTCTGGTTGCCGACCCGCTCGAACATGCCTTCCTCGCGGTTGCGCGCCACCTTTAACGCCTGTGCGCCATTCAGTTCATGTCTGCCGACCGTCAGGCCGGTGTTATAGGCGGTCTCCAGATCGGGCACATTGATGGTGATGCCGTCAATGGCATTGACCACATTTTCAAAGGTGCGCATGTTGACCGCCAGGTAATGGTCGCTGTGTACGCCAAAATTGAGGTCGAGGGTCAGCGAGAGCAGGCCGGGTCCCTGGCTGGGGTCATCCCAGTAGGCGAAGCCGTCACCGGGCTGTCCATATAGATAGGCCTGATTGAGCTTGCCGTGGTCGAGACCATCGAGATTATCGGCAATGTAGGGAATCTCCACCCACAGGTCGCGCGGGAACTCCAGCACGGTGATCTTGGGTGTCACGAAATCCACGCGTACCACCCGCACAATGTCCCCCAGTCCGTATTGATAATTATTGGAGCGTTGGTCCTGACCGATGGCAAGGACCGTCATCATGGCGGGTCCGCCGCACAGGGGCGCGGGGGTGTTGGTTGGGGCAAATGAAATGGTTGGGACCAGGGTCACCAGGCCCGCGTTGGCGGCTGGTGTGCCGGGCGTGGTCGTCCAAACGGGCGGCAGGCTGCGCGGCGCGGCGGGCAGGGCAGGTCCCAGGGGGCGGGTCGCGAATGCCAGGGTGCTGGTCAGGATGGTATACCCGACTACCCCGACCAGGATGGCGGCGATCAGTGCCAGAACTGCGATGATTGCTTTTTGTATTTTAGTCATAGGTTTCCTCCGTCCTGAGCGGAGTGACGGATGCCCTTTTAGGAACAGGACCGAGTGTGATGTAAAACTTTCCGGTCCTGTCAGTCCCGGCAAGTTTTCGGGGGGATAAAATATTTTATTTCTCTACCGTATATTTTCCAGTGGAGGAGACCCTAAAGGTTTCTTTTGCCAACAAACATCATGGTTGCAGGAAATGATTTGCGAATTTTGGTTCTGGTTTGCGGTTAAAACCTTTAGGGTCTGACTTTTAGACGGGTTGTACGGTAAAGAGATATTTTATTTCAAAAAATAAGGGACCTCGGCGGGGGCGGGAGCCAGAAAATAGACAGTCACCCAACCTGTCATATCTCGCATTTCGCCTTCGTTGAATCCCAGGTCGATCCAGCGGGTACGCGGCACACCAAATACTTCCTCGATGATCGGTCCGCCGCCTGTATCGCCGATGGTCGCCGTGCCATAGCCGGGAATGTAGACCCGCATCCCAGCCAGATAACTATAGATCGAATAATCCACAGCCACGATGCCTTGTCCTGCGGGCGCCCCGCTTGCGGTGCCATAGGAACAGCCGCCGGTACCCGAGTTGCAGGGCGAATAGACCGATGCGAACATCTCGGTGGCGTACCAATATTCATACGGGATGTTCCCGCCCACCGGCACCAGCACGATCTTTTCCCCGCTTTGCACCAGGCGGGTTTGTGGTTCGCGCATGATGACTTTATCCTCAGCGCTGCGGCTCACTTCTTTCCCGTCCTCGTAACGGATGCGCTCGCGAATCATGGCGATGCCTTCCACCCCGGGCTGGGTCGTTTCCTTTTGACCCAATGGCAAGTCAGGAGAATAAGTCACCTCTTCTTCGAATGGGATCGATTCTAATGTGACCTCGAAAGTTTCGTAGACCCGCACCAGGCGTATCTGCCCATCGGGCGGCGGCGCTTCGCTCTCGGGCGGGGAGCTGGTATCCAGACCCATCAGGGGCAATCCCGCCTCAGCCAGCGCCTCACCCACGGTTTGGGCCGCAGAGCGGAAGGTGATGACCTGGTCAGCGCTGAAAACCGTCAGGTCACGCGCCGGGGCAAAGGTCACGGTCAGCGCCTGGGTGATGGGAGTCCCGGCGGGCGGGTCCAGCAGGTCGCCCTGGGTCAGTGTCAGACCGGCTTCCGCCAGCGCCTGCCCGACCGTCTGCGCGGAGGTTTCGATCTTCCGCTCTCCCTCCGGTGTGATGAGGGTCAATGGCACAGCGCGGCGGATCTGGAGTGTGAGCGGGTTCGCAATATCTGATCGATCCAGCACCGCCTGCACGCCGTTCACCAGGACACGGTCATTGGACCCGGGCACCATTCCCGCCTGTTCCAAAATGGTGGACAATGCCGTTTCACTGGTTTCAATGCGCTGGACCTGATCCCGGTCAATGAGTGTGACCGAAGAGGGGAGCGGTTGGCATGCCGCTGTGAAGAACAAAAACGCGCACGCCAGCCGGCAGGGATGTTTCATAGCTGGAATTATACACAGGGCGGTCACAAATTGCGCCTTTTTAAAAGGAGGAAAGCGCAATTTGTGACCGTGTAAGGTATATACAAAGACCCGCTCTGCGCCTTGTGAGACTCAGAGGGCTGCATTCAGTCCTTGCAAGCCTCGTCCTCGCAATCACATTCAATGCCATTGGCTTTGCCAAAAGCCTCCCGTCCTTCCTTGACCGAGAAATAGATCAAGCCCAGCGCGCCGATGCTGTCCACAAAGCCAAAGCCGGTCAGTTCATGGATCAAACTGGAGACCAGCAGGATGACCGACATGTAAATGCAGACGAGGGTGCAGTTGGCATCTGCCAGAATGGGGACCGAGTTGAGCGCGCGTCCCACTTTGCGCTTGCCCATCACCAGCAGCCACATCACCGCGATCGAGAGCACCGAAATGATCAGGCCGGGCAGGGTGGTTTGCGGTTTGTGCGCGGTGAATAAGTTGTAGACGGCGCTTGCGCCGAGACCTGCAGCCAATAGATAAAATGCCGTGCCGGTCACACGCAAGGCGCTGATCTCAAACCGTGAGCGGGGTGCATCGGGATTTTGCCGGATGCGAACGACCATCGCCAGGATCCCGATGCCAGACAGCACCTCAATGAACGAGTCCACGCCAAAGCCAAAGAGGGTCAGCGCTTCATCACTGATGCCAAAGAAAATGGAGATCACCCCTTCGGCGATGTTGTAGAATATGGTAAAAAATGCCAGCCAGAGGGCTGCCTGCCAGTACCTGGCCTGGGAGTCTTTTTGGGTGAGTGTGGTCATTGCTTGATCCTCATTTGTTTCTAAAATATATACCAGACCGATATCTTATCACGGCGGGACGGCAAAATTGTCTGTTGCAGGCGGCTGGTAATCATTTACAATAGGGATATGCAAAAACCTCTGATCGCCAGTCCAAGTAACCCACTGATCAAACAGGCGCGTGCCTTGCGTCAAAAAAAAGCGCGGAATGAGAGCGGGTTGTTTCTGGTCGAAGGGATCCACCATGTGGGTGAAGCGGTTGAATCCGGCTGGGATGTGGAAGCGATCTTATATGCCTCCGGTGTCTTGACCAGTCCTTTTGCGCATAGCCTTATTTCTCGTTTCTCCTTCAAACCCCAGCCTGTCACTGCCCAGGTGATGGAATCGCTGGCAGATAAGGAAAATCCCCAGGGAATACTTGCCATTGTGCATCAGAAGAAAAGCCTGCTCAAGGATGTTAAACCATTCAAACGCGCAGTGGCGTTGGTCGCTCCACAGGACCCCGGCAACGTGGGTACCATTCTCCGCACCATGGATGCAGTCGGCGCTGATGTGCTCTTCCTGCTGGATGGCGGCGTGGAACTGTATCATCCCACCGTTGTCCGCGCCAGCATGGGCACCCTGTTTTGGAAGCCCATTATCCAAACGACATTTGATGAATTTATCAGTTGGGCGCGCGCTGGAACCTATCAACTGATCGGCACATCTGCCAAAGCCGATGTGGAATATCAGACCTTCGTTCCGCAAAATCCCTGGATCCTGCTGTTGGGCAATGAGCAAAAGGGGCTCTCTGCCAGCCAGACTGCCGCATGTGATGTGACGGTTTCACTGTCCATGCAGGGGCGGGTCAGTTCGCTTAATCTTGCTGTGGCGGCAGGGGTGCTGTTGTATCGGTTTGCATGAAGCGCCTGGCAGGTGCGGCAGACGGTTAATGTAAAAAAGCCTTCCCATTGCGGAAAGGCTTTTTGTTTTATGGTTAAATTTTGATCGTCTGGTCTTATCAACCGTCGGGATTGATGCGGTACGCGGGTGTCACGCAGATAACCGGGCTAGAACTCGTCCTCTTCATCCAGCCAGTCATCATCCTCTTCATCTCCATCCTCTTCATCCCATTCCTCGGTCTCATCTTCCTCATCCCAGGCATCGTCTTTTGGAACACTTTCCTCTGAAACAGAATATGTATTGCATCCGGTATCAGGATCAAATTCCACCGCTGCGGCAGAACAATACCCTTCATCCACGAATACACAATCAATATAATGACATTTGATACGGGGCATTTTACTTCCTCCTACGATTGAGTTTGTTTTATAAGGCGCGTGACCGCGATCATGAAAATAAGGGTCATTGCAGCCTGTGAAGTAATACAGAACGGGCAGAGCGCATCGAGCAGCGCCACCTCGACATATACGAGCCATAGGGTAAATAGAAACCCTGTCAATGCCATGCCAAAGATCAGCAGGATCCCATTTTGTTCGAAGAACCGGTTCCGCTTTTCAACAAAATGTGTGACCAGCATTGCCAGGTACCCGATCACGCCGATCAGCGCGACAGGAATTCCATTTACCTCGGAGTAACGGCTGTCGTTCACGGTGGAGCAATCACCCGAGCCGAGGCACATGGCGTCTGCATTCAGGACTTTGTAGATGGTCATGTAAATTGAAACCGCTAAACCCAGAACCACAAGCGCAACAAAAGCGCGAGATAACCATTTATCCATGTTTCCTCATAAAATTGGACTTCCACTTCCCGGCTAACAGGCACGCATTTTACACCAGCGGGGATAATTAGTAAAGCGCCAGCATGTACCGTTGACGGCGGTTTTTTTCAGTCCATCATCCCCATTTTTTGTGGAATTTTTGTCCCTCCTGCCCTGGTTGAAATTGGGCATCCGCTTGATTGTCAGGGATGAAGCGCCGGGATTATACCCCATTCAACCCCCCGGATCATTGCAAGGAAGAAACCGCCGCCGGCCAGGCTGATGACCATGAATAAAAGGGAATTGTGCCAGAACCCGAACAGGGTCCTTCGTGCAATTGATATGAATATTTCCTGCCGTATCTGATGGGTTATCAAGCGATTCCCTGTCCCCCTTATTTTAATATCAATGCCGCTCCAGCGTCATTTGGGAACGGCCTAGCCTGGATTGATGCGGTGTGCTTCCATGATGTTGGGCAGGTTTTCAATGCGCGCAAGTATGCGGCTGAGTTGGGCAATATCCTTGACCTCGATGATGAGGCGCAGGTCAGCCATGCTGCGGTTGACGTTTACTTTTACATCAGCAATATTGATGTTTTCATCGGAAAGCAGCTTTGAAATATCATTAACCAACCCCTGGCGGTCATAGGCTTTTATTTGGATCGGGACCGGGTAGGTGTGCTCCACATGTCCCCAGCCCACCTGCAGCAGGCGTTCACGGTCCCTGGTCTGCAGGATATTGGGGCAGTCCTGGCGGTGAATGGTTGCTCCCCGTCCGCGGGTGATAAAGCCGACAACCGGGTCACCCGGCATGGGGTTGCAGCAGCGCGCAATGGAGGAAAGCATGCCTTTCAGCCCCACCACTTCAATGGCATTTGTGGATGTGGTTGTTTTGGTGGAGGGGTTTATTTCAAATATCTCATCCGTCTTTTCATCTTGTGAGAATTGCTTGATGACCTTGTTAACCGCAAGGTCACCGTTGCCCAATTCAATGAACATATCCTCCGGGGTTTTGTAATTGAGCTCGCGCGCCAGCTTTTCAAAGTTGACTTCTTTGATCCCCAGGCGCTGCAGTTCCTTTTCCAGCCCGTCCCGTCCCTGCGCCAGGTTTTGTTCATCCTCCTGTTTCTTGAACCAGACCTTGATCTTGGAACGCGCGCGTTGGGTGCGGACGAGCCCAAGGTTGTTGTTCAACCAATCGCGGCTGGGTGTGCCGCGCTTCGCAGTCAGGATCTCGACCTGGTCGCCGGTTTTCAGTTCCTGGTAGAGCGGGACGAGTTTTCCGTTAATGCGCGCGCCGCGGCAGCAGTGACCAATATCGGTGTGGACGTGATAGGCGAAGTCAATGGGGGTGGAACCGGCGGGCAGGTCTATGATGTCTCCGCGCGGGGTGAAGATGTAGACGCGGTCCTGAAATACATCGTTGCGCATGGATTCAACAAACTCGGTTGCGTCGCGTACATCCGACCCCCATTCCATTTTTGAACGCAGGGAGTTGATCAGTTTTTCATAATGCTTGTCGGAATGTCTTGTGCCTTCCTTGTACTGCCAGTGCGCCGCAATGCCGTACTCGGCATTCATGTGCATTTCATGGGTGCGGATCTGTACTTCGAGCGGGCGTTTATCATCATAAAAAACGGCAGTATGCAGGGATTGGTAATAATTGTCCTTGGGTGCGGCGATGTAGTCATCGAACTCGCCGGGGATCGGGCGCCAGGTGGTGTGGATCACACCGAGCGCGGCATAACAGGATGGCACATCCGGCACGATCAGGCGCACGGCGCGCACGTCCCGCACCATGTCGAAGGGTTTATCCTTCTTCTGCATTTTTTTGTAAATTGAGTAAATATGTTTTGGGCGCCCGCTGATCTCGGCTTTGATATTGTTCTGTTCGAGCAGCTTAAAAAGATTTTCCTTGATGGTTTCAAGCTGTGCCTCGCGGTCGGGCCTTTTTTCGGTGAGCAGTTCCGCAATCTCTTTGTATTTTTCAGGGTTCACATGGCGAAAGCCCAGGTCTTCAAGCTCCCATTTGATCTGCCAGATGCCAAGACGGTTGGCAACCGGGGCAAAAATATCGAGCGTCTCCTGGGCGATACGTTTCCGTTTATGTTCGGGCATGTGGCTGAGGGTGCGCATATTATGCAAACGGTCAGCCAGTTTGATGAACATGACGCGCACATCCTCGCCCATGGCAAGAAAGGTCTTGCGCAAAGTCTCTGCGACAATATCTTCCTTGCGTCCGAGCAGGGCGGGGACGATCGGGTCTTCATCCTGTCCGTTCTCGCCATTCTCCGCATGCTGGTCGCCGCGTGACACACGCGGAAGATGCGTCAACTTTGTCACGCCATCCACCAGGGCTGCGATCGTATCTCCAAAGTCACGGCGTATGTCAGAAAGTTTAATGGGTGTATCTTCCACTGTATCGTGCAGCAAGCCCGCCGCGATCACTTCCGGGGTCACTTTCAATTCAGATAAAATGCCGGCAACGGCAATGCAGTGGTTGATATAGGGTTCCCCTGAATGACGTTTTTGTTCGCGATGCGCCTCTTCCGCCACCCGATAGGCACGCTGGATCAATTCACGGTCAGTGATGGTAAAGCTTTCAGGCAATTGCTCCAGAAGCTGTTCAAGTGGGATGGCGGTGGCAGTTGATTTCATGGTGCTCTATTTTACTCCGTTCAACAGGCATATTCCAAACATGGATTTTCGGTTTTCCCAAACGGTTCAGATCTGCGCACAAAAGATCATGAGCGGGAGCTTTATCCGCCTATTTGATGTGCTTCCTAATGTTGTCACGCAGGTCGAGCGAATTGCCCGTGATAAACCCAAAAATGATCAGCAGCAGGGTGAACCCCGCGCCGGCAAAAATCGCATACGGTGATCGCCAGAAGCCGGGCAGGATAACGATCACCAGCACGCCGATCAGGAGCCCATAGAAGGGCATTCGGATGCTGTGTGGAATGTCGCCCCAGGCTTTCTTAAAGGAGAAGGGCTTCCGCATGCGTTTTTCCTTGATCACACTGTTCCGCTGGAATTGGCGCTGTTTAATCAGTGGGTCACGGTCAGCCAGTTGTTTCTGGCGGAGTCTTTTCAGTCTTTCAGATTCTGATTCTGGCATGGCAGCCTCCTTTGTGTTTACACCCAGGGCGGACACAAATTGCGCCTTTTTAGAAGGAGGAAAGTGCAATTTGTGTCTGTGAGTAATATATAATTGTACAGGGATTTATAACCAATGACCATTACCAATAATGTTACAAGATTTTTGGATGCGCGCAAGGTGGTTTATACCGCCCACGAATTGCCGGTTGAAAAACTGGGCGCCGTCGAAGCCGC
The DNA here is from genome assembly GCA_020047815.1 of Anaerolinea sp. Classification (GTDB taxonomy): domain Bacteria; phylum Chloroflexota; class Anaerolineae; order Anaerolineales; family Villigracilaceae; genus Villigracilis. The sequence goes on along the minus strand of JAIFNG010000177.1, from coordinate 9,270 downwards.
CCGTCACATGGGTGTTTCGCCCGGGCTGGTCTTCAAGACGATCGTGATCGTACGTGAAAAAAAGAAGCCTTTGCTGGCTGTTGTCCCTGGTCAGAATGTGGTGGACCTGAAATTTCTGGCAGCATTCCTGTCTGAGAAAAAAGTGTCCCTGCCCACCGAGCGTGAAGCTGAACAATTGACCGGATTGCAGGCCGGGGGCATCTCTCCCCTGGCGCTGATCAACAAGGGTTTTCAGGTGGTGATCGATTCCGCCGCAGAGGGTTATGATCAAATTTATATCTCAGGTGGTCAGCGCGGATTGAATATTTTATTGCCGGTGAATGATCTGGCGAAACTGACGAATGCCCGCTTTGGAAACATCAGCAGGGAGGAGTAGCTCCTGCGGAGCGGGGTTAATATTTCATGCCCGGCTGAGGTAAGCGGGGATATATTCCTGCTCTATGTTTTTTACAAGCAAATTGGTACACTCACCCAAAATAAAATGGAAAAGTTGGTAAAAGTAAAAATGCACTTAAATAAGGATTTTTTTGCCGGGGCGCGGGGAGCGCTTCCCATTCTGATCGGGGTGATCCCCTTCGCCATGATCTCCGGTGTGGCGGCGGTCAGTGTGGGCTTGACTTTTTGGGAGACTGTGGGAATGTCGGTCATTGTCTTCGCCGGAGCGTCACAGTTGGCGGTATTCCAGTTGATGACCGTGGGCAGCCCGTGGATCATCATGGTTTTGACAGCCTGGGTCATTAATCTGCGTTTTACAATGTACAGCGCCACCCTGGCGCCTTATCTAAAAAAAATATCAGGCTGGCAAAAAGCTGTGCTGGCATACATGCTCTCGGATCAAGCGTTTGGTATCAGCGTCAGTCATTTTGTGACCAATGAAAAGGTCAGTCATCGCTGGTATTATTTTGGCGCAGCCCTGACCATTTGGGTCGCCTGGCAGATCAGCGCGATCATTGGGGCGCTGCTGGGCGCGCTGGTTCCAGCCAGTTGGGGTTTTGACTTTGCCTTTCCGCTCAGTTTTATGGCATTGATGTTTGCTGCTCTGCGTGATCGTCCGACAGTGGTGGCGGCCCTGGCTGGCGGCATCATCGCTGTATTGGCGAAAGGGTTACCTTATAACACCGGACTGGTACTGGCTATCTTCCTTGGCATTTCTGCTGGATACCTGACTGAAAGCCTGAATCCCCGGCAGGGAGTCTCGCTATGACCCATGCCCCCAATAACATCTGGCTGCTTTTTATTGCCATTGGGTCGGGGACCTTCCTGCTGCGTTTTCTGTTTATTTACCTGTTCGGGAAGATCGCCATGCCCGACTGGCTGCGCCGCTCCCTGCGCTTTGTTCCGGCGGCGGCGCTGGCGGCGTTGGTCTTTCCGGCACTGACTCATCCAGCGGGACATCCTGACATTTCCCTGCAAAATTTTCGCCTGCTGGCAGGTCTTGGCGGAGCCATGGTTGCCTGGAAAACCCGCAATGTCCTGCTGACCATTCTTGTCGGCATGGTCTTGCTGTGGGTCCTGGAGGCGGCTTTTGGCATATAGGCTATCCAATGAGGCCCCCGTCGCTGTTTTTTTTAGACTGATAATATTTCACTGATCTGCAGACTGACCTTCACATCAACACATTCGACCAAGGTAGCGGGGAGCGGGTTACGCAAAGAAATCCAGACCCAAAATTTCAGGCTGGCGGCAGATTGAACGATCATAGATGGGCGTTGACTGTGGATACTGTCTCTAATGCGAAAGATCTTCCGGCTGGAAGCAAGGCTCGTAATCATAGCCGAGGATGACGCGATATTGGACAGGGCTGTTTGTATCTGGGAGCGAGATGATGTTTGGGGAATACAGATTTAAGACTGAGATGATCGACTGCCTTTGGTTTGGATCCTGGCCGGGGGTGAAGTCCACGATCACAGATGAGACATAATCGCGGCGATCGGCGTTCGAGAGAGAGGTTTGGTATCCGGCATAGTTGAGGCGCGAGGCGGCCAGGGCATCCCAGGCTTCGAAGGTGGTCCCGTTTTGTACATCCATTGTGATGGACTTGCGTTCGACAGCATAGGTCGACAGCGTGGTGGCTTCCATCAACATCTGTCCGAGTTCGGCTTCATTGGGCAGCAAAACCGATGCGCCGCCGGGTGTTATCCACGAACTGACGTAGGGCGGGCGGATGTAGTATCCGCGAATGTTGGCATTGGTGAAGTTGAGTGCATAGGGCGACATGAGCAGCAGGTCGCCAAGCCCTAGGTCGGTGAGGATGGTACTGGAGAAGTCGTTGTAGAGTTGCGGAATTTTGCTGAAGGTATCTGTTTGCAATGCCTTATTAAAGAGGGTTCGGATAACCTCCTGCTGGCGGCGGCCGCGGTCAAAGTCGTTGGACTTCGAGCGTGAACGCGCATACCAAAGTGCCAGATCGCCATCCATGTGGATCTGTCCGGGTCCGACGGTATACAGCCACCAATTATTTTCATTTTCAGGGTCGTAGGATGGGTCTATTAAACGCCAGTCAGTGTAGGCACAGGAGACTGGAACTTCCACGCCGCCGAGCGTATCCACAATGCGGCGAAAACCGTCAAATTCAACCATGGCAGTGTGGTCAATGCGGATGCCAAGATTGTACGCGATGGTATCTTTTAGTAGTCCCGGTCCGCCGCCTGCATAGCCGTTGATCTCTCCGCTTTGATAGGCGGTGTTGATGCGCTGCATTCCAACAGTGGGGATGTAGATCCACAGGTCCCGTGGAATGGAGATAAGCGCGACCTGCCCTTCCTTATGCCAGACAATGGCGATGACCAGGGTGTCTGTGCGGTAGGATGCGCCGGGACGCTTATCTGAGCCGATAAGCAGGAAGTTGATGGTTTCGTTATCGGTCAGGGGCGGCAGGGCAGTGGGTACAACTGCACCGGGTTCGGATATGGGCGGGGCAGCGACAGTCGGGAATAACTGGCTGATGTCGACTGTGGCGGTTGGGTCAATGGGCGGGATGGGCGTGGGGGATGCAGTTTCAGTCGGCAGGATCTGTTCAGGCGAGGGGGTGTTCAGGCTGTAGGAGAGCGGTGTCGGGGTGTACAGGGATGGCTGGAATGGTGTTGGTGTCGGCGATGCGTTGGGCGCTGAGGTGATCAAGATAAATGGCAGGGGGGCTGACCCGGATCCCTGCGGCGCTGTACTGCAAGCCTGCAAAAAGATCGCAGACATAAAAACAACGAATGAAATGAAATAAGACTGGACTGATCTCATGGGAGGATAAAACCGACGTCTCTGTTCACGTCAGGGAAGATCATTGCAGAAAAGCCAACGGATGGAGTTTTGAACTGGCGCAAATTGAAAAGACCCTAAAGGTTTCAATTGAAAATTATCTGCTCCCAGTATAACTTAACACCTTTAGGGGTTGAGGATTTTAAAACATGCGCTCAAGGCGCTGGAAACAAGGTCAGGTTTACCGTGGGTGTGGGAATGGCGGTATATGTCTGGAACACGGTAATGGTGGCAGGGATGGGCGTGTTACTTGGGTAGACCGTGGCTGTGAACGGCAGGACCGTGGTTGTGAATGGCAAAGTTGTTTCAGTAAATGATTCGGTCGCGTATGGCGTGACTGTACTGCTGGGTTGGTACGTTGGATACGGTACAGGTGTGCGTGGGGTGATGTTGGGGACCCACATAATTTCACCCACCCGCAGCAAGTCACTGGTGTAACAGTTGACATTCTTTATTTGATATACTGTGGTGTAGTAGTTATAGGCAATTGCATAGATCGTATTGCCAGGCTGAACCCTGTAATTTTTTACCCATCCAGCCGCGCCTGGAGTGCAATATGCAGACGTGGAGGTTGCCACGATAACAGGTGCCGGCGTGTTGGTTCCCACCGGGGGTACGTATAAAACCGTGCCTGCCATCAGGTTGTCAATCAGCAGACAATTTGCATTGCGCAACTCGTCTGTACTGACCCGGTATCCTGCTGCAATGCTGTCCACTGTTTCGCCCGCCTGGATAACAACTTGCACCCAGCCTGTCGGGGGCAGGCAGGAAGCGGGCGGGGTGGATGTAATTGTGGATGTGGGTGTATCACTGGGGGTTGGAGACTTGAGCCCGAGGGTGGGAGTCAGGGTGGGGAGCGGAGTATCGGTGACAGTTAATGGAACAGGGGATGGGATCGGGTTATCTTCTGCTACTGTTGGTGTCACTTCCGGCACGAACTCCACGAGCGAAATGGACAATGCTCCGACCATTAACCCAACAGATATCACTGCCACTACCAGAGCGTTGCCAATACCGGGCAGCCCTTTGTTTTTCATTATTTAGTTCCCTTGGCGGCTGGGTTGTTCTCTATTCCACCCGAGATGGGCAGCAGCACACTAAATGTGGAACCAACGCCCTGCTCACTTTCGACCCAAATGCGGCCATGATGCGCTTCGGTGAGTGTCTTTGTGATGGAAAGTCCCACCCCCGTATCGCCGACGCCCTGGATCAGCACATTGTCTGCGCGGTATAAACGGGTGAAGACGCGTGACAGCTCATTTGCTGGAATGCCGCCCCCGGTGTCGGTGACCTGGATCAGGATATATTCCGTTTTCCCTTCACTTTGGGTCTGCACTTTGAGCCTGACCGAGCCTTCGAAGGGGGTTGCCGCTCCTGCGTTTTGCAGGAGATGAATAAGGATCTGCTGCAACGCTTCACGGTCTGCCTGAACGGGCATAAGTTGTTTCGGCAGGTCGATGTGCATTGATATATTTTTTTCACGCACCTGTGTGCTGGTGTATGACATGGCGTTGTCGATCACAACGTTCAAATCCACAGGTTCGAACTTGAGGTCGTTCAACTCCGCTTCCAGCGTGGTGATCTGGATCATGTCATCAGTCAAATTGTTGATGCGTTCCGTTGAGGCCTTGATGCGTTCCACAAACTTGCGCTGCAGTGTACCGAGTATGCCTACAGACTCACCCAGGAGCAGGTCGGTGTATCCAACAATGGATGACAGCGGCTGGCGCAATTCCTGTGAGATGGAGGCGATGACTTCCGCCTGTTCGATGCTTTTTGTGCTGGATTGAACTTTTTCCGGATCCTGCGTGTTCATGTTGACTTCTGCCAACTGGTTTTGCAAACGAGCCATTTCCTGCAGACTTGCTTTTAATTCATTCTCTATTTGCGCGGCAGAGGCGGTGGAAGGTTCAATGCTTTTTCCTGATTGTAATTCCGCATTTTCGGCCTGTAACTGCTGTATGAGGCGCTGCGATTCTTCCTGGGCAGCCACCAGGGACGCCATTTCGATCGGGTTATTGTTCTGAATTTCTGCCTGCGCGGCTTCCAACTGCAGGGTAAGTTCCTTCACATGAAATTCAAGGTCGTTTATTTTTGCGTGTGTTTGACCGTTCTGCGCTTCCAGCAGATTCGAACTCTGACTGCGCTTGATGATCGGCACCAGCGCTGATGCGATGTTCGCGAGATAGGCCTGGTCATCGGCTGACCAGGTACGGTCTGAGTATGGAGAAAGCAAAAGCACACCGCCCAGAGATTGCTTCTCTGGCGTGAGAATGGGTACGCACAACAAGTGACCGGGGTTGGGCAGTCCAAGGATATCACCCAGTCCTTTCACATCGGCCGATGTACTGCTGGCGGGCATTCGCAGCGGGCGTCCGCGTTGCAGTGAGTTTGCCAGCATGGGGATGGCGCTTTTGTTCAGTGAACCGCCTTCCAGGCTGTCCTCGCGGATCAGGTCGTATCCACCGGCAATTTGTAATTGGTTGTTGTTATCTGTCAGGAAGATCATAAAACACAGGTCAGAGAGCATGGTCTGCGCAATGGCACGTGTGATGGCCTGGCTTATTTTTTGGGGGTTTGTTTCTGCCGCAAGAGCCAGCATGGCATGGAAGGTCTTGGGGTCGGTGCTGTAGCGCCTGCGTTCCTGGATGTTGGTGAGCGCATCCTGTTTTTTTGTGGTGGGGTGGGCAGGTGTGCCCGGGTTAACGGCTGTGGTGGTGGAGGAAATGGAGAATCGCTGCGGCAGGGTGAGTAATATCGGGTAGGCTGCCATGTATGCCAGGCGGACAATGCCCGAATAATTTCCCTCGACCGGGAAGAGTAAATGTCCCGCATGACCCAGGAATCCGATCGCCAGTAGAATGATCCCGTTCCACATGCCGTCAGGCTTGCGCATGAAAATTGCGGCGATCCCACCCAGAGCGGCAAGCAATGAACCAATTTGCCAGTACAGGTCGTCATTCGTCTGGTTGTAACTGACGTTGGCGATCTGTGGCAGCCATACCAGTAAACTTAATCCAAAGGCGGTGATGACCAGCAGGCTCAACAAGGCAGCTGCTGCATCTGCGGTTTTACTCGGTTCGGGGAAGGCGTAGAGCCAGGTGATCCAAATAATTCCAAAAATGATATAGGCACGGTCAAGTGGAGGCAAAATCGCTTTCGGGTCGATCAGGTGCTGCCAGCCAAGGCCGCTAAAGATGAACATGATCACCTGGGCTACGAGCAATACACCAAGCCCCATAAAAGCCCGTCTGGCCTGTGGGAATTCGCTCGCCTGCCAGTGATTAAACGCCGACTGAAGCGCGCTTGCAACCGCGAACACCAGGACGATGTAATAAATTAAATCCCCCGGAGGCACGGTCAATTGTGTAAGGATTAGGCTGGAAAATGCGCTCATTGAGGTTATTATACTGCCAGTTTAAATAAAATATGGCTTGCTCACGTATAATTATCATTACAATGCCTGCAAAAAAATTTATTGTCCCCAGCATCGGTTTTGCGCTGTTTGCGATCGTCTTTTTCCGGTTTGTTTTAATGGGTTGGTTTGCGCTCAACCGTGCAGAATCTGAATTTGCCGCCCGAAACTATGCCAGTGCTGCCGAGTCATTTGAACAAGCTGCGCGGCTCTTAATTTGGCGTGACGACCTGTGGGAAAGGGCTGCGATTGCAGCGGCGCAGGATAATGACCCGTTACACGCCATCGCTCTATTCAAAAAAACCTCCACACTCTCAGAAGAAGGCTGGATCTGGCTTGGATCCTCCCATTTGTCGTTGGGCGATACTGAAGCGGCAATTGCTGTGCTTAACAAAGGGTTGCAATATTTTGATTCATCCGCCTTATATTCCCTGCTTGCTGCCGCGTACCGAGCGCAAAAGGATTGGGCAGCTGAGCGGAATGCCCTGGAAAATCAACTTCGGCTGGACATAAAGCGCGCGGATGTTTACACGTACTACCGGCTTGGTTTATTGCTGACTGTGCTGGATCCTGAGCAGGCTCTCACGAATTTGATGTTCTCCGCCTCCCTCGACCCTGAGTTTGATCCCGCAGTCCAGACCCTGCGCGCCGCCTTGAACTTATCCTCCACCCAACCAGATGCCTCACAACAAATGGTGACCATTGGCCGCGCACTGGGCCTGGTGCAGGAGTGGGACCTGGCTATTGCGGCGTTCGAGGAAGCCATTGTAATTGACAGGGAAAATGCCGAGGCATGGGCATGGCTTGGTGAAGCAAAACAACAAACTGGCGGAGGCGGGTTGGCGGAATTGGATCGGGCTGTGGCTCTCGATCATACATCCGTTGTTGTCCGCGCTTTGCGGGGGTTGTATTGGGATCGCCAGAAAAAATATCCCCAGATGCTGGCCGAATATTTACTCGCTGCAAGGTATGAGCCGGACAACCCTGCCTGGCAGGCGGAGTTGGGAAATGTCCACGTTAAACGGGGTGACCTGGTTTCCGCGCTGGCGGCTTATCAACATGCTGCCGAACTTGCGCCGAATGAATCAACTTATTGGAGTTTGCTGGCTGTTTTTTGTGCGGAGAATGGCGTGGATTTGGAAAATGTGGGTTTGCCTGCCGCGCAAAAAGCGGTGCAGATCTCCCCTGATGACCCGTCTGCGCTGGATGCTTTGGGGTGGGCGTATCTTTCTTCGGGCAGGTATGCCAGTGCCGATCAGGTTTTATCGGGTGCAGTCAAGCGCTTTCCAGATCATTGGCCTTTGCACATCCACCTTGCCATGACCTACCTTGCACAGGGCAACCGCGCTGCCGCGTTCGATACATTGCTCCATGTGCAAAATTCAGACCCTGGGGGCGCGAATGGCGGCATGGCAGAGCAATTGCTGGAACAGTACTTTCCGTAAAAAAATTGCAGACCCCTGCTTCTGTCCTGTTTACCTCTTCACTCTCTCCACTTCCACCTTCTCTCTTTCCACAAATGGCTCGCGGGTTTCAAAGCCAAAGCGTTCAAAAATTTCGGGGTACATTGCCACGATCTGTTCGCGGGTGAAGCCCATTTCTTCGTAGGAGTAGGTGTGGTCGCTGTTAAAAGTGAGTGTCTCTTTTACAGCCTGGTCAATAATGATGGGCAGGCCGGGTTTATCGGGATAACCAAATTGTTCATAAAAACCGCGAATGACATGCTCTGGACGTTGGATCAGGTCATCGTATTTCAAGATCAGGTGTCGGGGCGAGGGGTGGGTGTCCAAATAATTCAGCGGGTGCCTGTACCAATGCCGGGTCATATCCACGATCTCATCCAGGTAATGGAATCCATCTTCAGGTTCGGTGAATTGCCGCCGGGCGTAGTTGATCCATGATACGGTGGAGGGCAACATGTCCAGCGGATTGCGGGCGAGGTAGATGATGCGCGCTTCGGGGAAGAATTCGGTGACGGTTTCGATCTTGGCACTGAATGCGGGATTCTTTGCCACAAAATATTTCTTGCCGGTTGCATACATGTGGCGCTGCAGCATGGACTTGTAGAAGGTCATGATGCGGCGTTTGTGTTCAGGGCTGAGCGCCTCATCGAAGTGCTGATAATTGGGCATTTCATCCATGAACGGGAAGAGGAAGGTGACGAAGTAACCGTCCCAGATCAACAGATGGATGTTTTCATCCTCTTCGGGTTGGAAGAAGGAAATGGGATGGATCTTAAGTTTTCCAAGTGTGGCGTCATCAAATTTGTGGAGCAGGCGGTGAAGCGTGCCGCCGAAATATTTTGTATCCAACCGCGCAACCAATTGTGTGATCTTCTTTTGGGTAACCGAGGGGGTCAGGTAAATATCCCAGGTGGTCAGGCTGGTGAAGGTTTGCGTATCACGTGAAAGCAGGCGGTGCAGGAAGGTGGATCCGCTGCGCAAATTGCCGAGGATGAACAACGGCTTTTCGATGGGATGGTTTTTGTAGGCGGGGAAGAGAATGTCATCCAGCCAAAAACAGAACCAGTGGATGAGCATGCCGAAGGGCCAAACGATGCAGAAGAGCGCAAGGAAAATAATGCGTTTTCGGGTGAGGCGGGC
>JAIFNG010000087.1 GCA_020047815.1 Anaerolinea sp. | reverse complement strand
GCCAGCAGCATTGACATCCTGACCGCATCCCTGATGGGTATCAACAATAACGCGGTTGCCATGATCGTCTTTGCCACTACTGGGGTGCTTTCCTCCGTGGCAGGGGTTTTTTACGGTATCAAATACGCCGTATTCCCGATGATGGGCATCGTCACCATCAAAGCCATGATCGCCAGTATCGTCGGCGGATTGGGCAATCTTCCAGCCGCGATTGTGGGCAGTATGATCCTGGGTATTCTTGAGACCATGGTTTCAGGCTATATCTCATCAACCTACCGCGACCTGTTCTCCTTTATGTTCCTGATCATCATCCTGCTGTTTTTCCCCAATGGGTTGATGGGCAAGAGCAGCGACGAAAAACTATAAAGAGAGGATGGCAAAATCATGGGCTATATTAACACAATTATCATCCTCGGCGGCATCAACATCATTGCCGCATTGGGCGTGGCGATTCTCACAGGGTATACGGGTTTGTTCACCATCGGACACGCCGGCTTCATGGCATTGGGCGGCTATATGAGCGCCATTTTTGTCAAGGAACTTGGTGTTCCCTTTCCCATTGCGCTCCTGTTGGGCGGAACCTTCGCCGGACTGTGCAGTTTCATCATCGGATACCCCGCCTTTCGCAGTGAGTTGCGCGGCGATTATTTTGCGGTCGCCACGCTGGGCTTTTCCGAAGCGACCCGCCTGCTGTTGAACAACACCAGGAGTATGGGGCAAAGCATTGTGGATGCCGAAAGCGGCATTGGAATGTTGTTCAAACCCATCGGTCCTTTGCTGGTCAAGCTTGGCGGCGTGTTCGGCTATATGAACCTTCCGGGACCGACATCTGTGTTTGTGGTGGTGGTAGCGGTCATTTTGGCGCTGTTCTTTGCCCATATGTTCGTGACGTCGCAATACGGCAAGAACTGCATAGCCATCAGTCAGGATGAAGTGGCAGCGCAAATGATGGGCGTAAACCTGTTGAAGACAAAGATGATCGCCCTGTTCGTCAGTGCTTTTTATGCAGGTGTAGCAGGTGGATTGATGGCTTTTTATTTTGCCTATCTCACCCCATCCTTCTTCACCATCACAAAATCTTCCGACTTGCTGGCAGCGGTGGTTTTCGGCGGCATCCAATCCCTGATCGGACCTGTCATAACAGGCTTTGTGCTGGTGTTGTTTCCCGAGCTGCTGCGGACCTTTGCTGAATGGCGTTTGATCATCTACGGCTTTTTGTTCGTGATCGTGATGATTTTCCGTCCGCAGGGTTTACTGGGATATGTGGAAATGAACTTTCAATTTGCGCGCATCTGGTGGAAGAAAATTTTCCACCGCAGGCAATCTTCGCAGGAAGGGTAGCCACCATGAGCCAAGAAATCCTCAATATAAAGAATTTGACGGTCGACTTTGGCGGCGTGCGGGCTGTCAACAATGTCTCCATTATGCTTGAGCCAGGCGAATTTGTCGGCTTGATCGGCCCCAACGGCGCTGGCAAGACTACCATCTTTAATCTCATTACCAATGCCATCAAACCCACTGCGGGTGAAATCGATTTCAAGGGAAAAAACATCCTCGGCAAATCCCCGGACCGGATTTGTCAGTTGGGAATCAGCCGCACGTTTCAGAATATCCGTCTGTTCCCGCAAATGACTGCCTACGAGAACGTGGAATTAGGCTTTCACAGTGCGCCACAGTATTCCCTCATGGAAGCCTTTGTTCGCACACCGCGAGCCCGCAGGATCGAAATCGACACCCGTAAGAAAGCAATGGAACTGCTTGAGATGGTTAACTTGAAGGAGCATTCTCACGCACGCGCTTCAAGCTTACCCTACGGCTTGCAGAGACGTCTGGAAATGGCACGCGCCATGGCGACCAATCCCGAACTTTTGCTGTTGGATGAACCTGCTGCAGGCATGAACGACGACGAATGCAATGACTTGATCAAACTCATCCGCGAGATTCACACCACCATGCACTACACGATGATCATGATCGAGCATCACATGAACGTGGTCATGGACTTGTGCCGTGATTCCCGCATCTACGTGCTGAACCTCGGCTCGATGCTGGCAGTGGGGACGCCGACTGAAATCCAGAGCAACCCCGATGTCATCCGCGCCTACCTGGGAGAACCAAAAAATGACTGAGAAAATGCCCATGCTCGATATTCAAGACCTGACTGTTTACTACGGGGGAATTTGCGCCCTCAACCAGGTCAGCTTGCACGTGGATGAGGGCGAGATTGTCTCGGTTATTGGGGCAAACGGGGCAGGTAAATCGACTCTAATGAAGACCATCATGGCGGTAAAGACCTTCACTTCTGGAAAAATCATATTTAAAGGACAACCGCTTAAAAAAGAGGCTTACGACGTTGTTAAAGACGGGATCACTTTGTCTCCCGAAGGACGGCGGATTTTCTCCCCACTTTCGGTGCGGGAAAATCTGATGGCAGGAGCCTATACCCGCAATGACCGCCACGAGATCGAAGAAACCATGGAAGAGGTTTTCCAACTCTTTCCGCGTCTCAAGGAACGCATCAACCAACGGGGAGGCACCCTCTCGGGCGGCGAACAGCAAATGTTGGCGGTGGGACGTGCGCTGATGTCGCGTCCGAAACTGCTGATGCTGGATGAGCCGTCGCTTGGCCTGGCTCCCATCGTTATAAATCTGATGTTTGAAACCATCGTACGCTTGAATCAACAATTGGGACTTACCATCCTATTGGTGGAACAGAATGCATCTCTGGCATTGGGGATCTGTCAGCGTGCCTACGTGTTAAAGACCGGCACCATAAATATGGAGGGCACGGGACAGGAACTTCTGCATGACCAGCGTGTGATGGAAAGTTATCTGGGTATTGCGAAGTAGACTTCACACCCCGTCGTTGAATTACAAAGTTCCGCAGGCAAAAATACCTGCGGAACTTTGTTGTTATTACTTTACCGGTGTTCCAGATATGGAAATTTATCCCCTTTTGACAACTATCTTTCCAACTCCTCCCACCTGTGATAGGCCTGCGTCAATTCATCCTGCATTTCCTTTAACCGATTTACCACCTGCGTAATTTGCGCGCTGTTTTGTTGATAAAAGGACGGAGCGGACATTTCCACTGTCAGCGAATGGATATCAGTTTCAAGTTTTTCAATGCGGCGCGGAAGTTCCGCCAATTCCATCTTTTGGGATTCCAGCGCGCGCTGTTCCTTGTAACTGAGTTTTTTGGCTGGTGATTCAGGTTCGGGCTGGGCATCGCTGACAGTTGCTTTGCGCGGTTTCAACTCGGGTTTTGTAAATTCATTTTGCTTCTGCCATTCATCGTAGCCGCCGACAGTTTCCACGACCTGTCCGCTGCCATCGAGGGCAATTGTGCTTGTGACGATATTATTTAAAAACGTGCGGTCATGACTGACCATCAGCAGCGTACCGTCATATTCAAGCAGAAGGTCCTCGAGTATTTCCAGGGTTTCCACATCCAGGTCGTTGGTGGGTTCATCCAGTACGAGTAAATTGGCAGGTTGGGCAAAAAGACGTGCCAAGAGCAAACGGTTTCGCTCACCGCCGGAAAGTGCGCTGATCGGTGCATTGATGCGGTCTTTGGAGAAAAGAAAATCCTCGAGATATACGTTCAGGTTGCGTGTTCTGCCGTTGATGCTGACGCTGTCACGTCCCTGCCCTACGTTATCCAGCACGGACTTGCTTTCGTCCAATTGTGCACGCAGTTGATCAAAATATGCGATCTCCAGGTTTGTTCCGTATTCCACGCTGCCGCTTTGTGGGGATAGCTCTCCCACCAGCAGGCGCAACAGAGTCGTTTTACCGGAGCCATTGGGTCCGATGATGCCGACTTTATCGCCCCGTTGAATGGTGGTTGTGAAATCACTGACAACAGGATGATCTCCAAATGCGTAGTTGACATTCTCTGCTTCAATGACCAATTTCCCCGAACGCTTCTCCGCCTGGATCTGCATCCGCACCTTTCCAGGGCGGTCACGACGTTCAAGCCGTTGCTCGCGCAATCGTTTGAGAGCGCGTACCCGCCCCTCGTTGCGGGTACGCCGCGCCTCAATGCCTTTGCGGATCCACACTTCCTCCTGAGCCAGCTTTTTATCGAAAAGGATATTTTGCTCCGCCTCGGCGGTAAGCATTGCCTCTTTGCGCTCGACGAAAGTTGTGTAGCTGCAATTCCAATCGAACAGGCGTCCACGATCCAACTCAACGATGCGGGTGGTCAACTTTTGCAGGAAGACGCGGTCATGCGTCACGAACAACAGTGTGCCGCCCCAGCGTTTGAGAAAGCCTTCCAGCCAATCAATCGAAGCAATGTCCAAATGGTTGGTGGGTTCGTCGAGCAGCAAAAGCTGGGGGTCACATACCAGGCCTCGAGCGAGCATTACGCGGCGCTTCATCCCTGCTGAAAGGGTCTCAAAGCGCGCATGCGGATCCAACTGCATGCGCGAGATGACTTGCTCCACCTGAAGTTGTCCCTGCCAGTGATGTTCATTGTGGACAGTCTGCGAATCCAAACCACCCGAGACAATGTCAAAAACTTTTCCGACAATTCCAGCGGGAACTTCCTGCGGCAAATACGCGGTACGCAAATTTTGCTGACGCGATACGCTTCCGCTCAGGGGATCAATGTCGCCGTTGACCAGCTTAAGCAAGGTGGATTTGCCCATGCCGTTGCGCCCTAACAGTCCCACCCACTCGCCGTGTTCGATCTGCAAATTGATGCCATCAAAAAGCCGAGGTCCGCCAAAGCCGAGGCTTACATCCTGTAAACTCAACAATGCCATAAATGCTTTTTCCTTTGAAGGGGAAGAATATACTACAACTTGCGAGAAATTGTCATAATAAAGATGGTCCGTTCCCTAACTTTGAAAAACCATGTGGTTGCTTCGGGTAAAGATGTTTGGTCAAGGCGCGAAAATGTTTTTCACTCAAATCAATGTCCATTTCTTTCTTCAAGTGAGTGCTTAATTGTCTGACAATCCAAAACATAAAATCATAACCAGCTTAGACGGCTTTCCTCAATGACGTCCACCTTAAGCAAGACCATATGCTTTATCTGTATTTGGCGGGCATCCACTTTCCCAGCCGGTATACCGGTCACCGTCGGTTTGCTCAAAGTAAGTTTTTACAAATTGTTGGGGTTCTTGAAAAAAAACAAGAGGCGTGCAATAATTTTATTGGAAAGGAGGTGTACCATGTCCGTCATAACCATTTCCAGAGAATTTGGCAGCGAGGGTGATTCCATTGCCCAGAAGGTCGCTGAAACCATGGGATACCATTTTGTAGATCAGAAATTTATCGGCACCATACTTGGTCAATATGGGTTTGTGGAATTCGATAAAGAGTATGCGACCCTGCCCACTTTTTGGGAGAGATTTGATGCCCAAAGAGAGAAGCAGCGGGACGTAATGGTAACCATGGTCAATCAGGTTATACAAGCTTTGGCATATCACGGCGATGTCGTAATTCTCGGGCGTAGTGGTTTTGAAGTTCTAAATGGTTTTGCCGATGTTCTCCATGTGCGGCTTCGAGCCCCGTTTTCGGTAAGAGTTGGGCGTGTTATGTCGCAAAAGAAGATCACATACGAAGAGGCGGAGTTGGTCGTGAAAACCAATGATAAAGTGCGGCTTGCTTTTGTCGAGGAGTTCTACAGGGTGCCCTGGGATTCGCTCCAATCCTTCGATCTGGTGATCAACACCGGTAAGATTTTCCCTGACCTGGCAACAACCTGGGTGATCGACGCAGCCAGTACCTTTGTGAATAATATGGAAATTGATAAACCCACTACCACCTCAATAAAGGTGGATCGTATTCTCGAAGATGCGGTTTGCGAAGTGCTTAAGTGCAATAAGGCGCACAGATAATTTATAGACTACAGCATACAGACTACAGCATACATATTTCCATTTTTAATGGCTGGAACGATGGGCTAAAACCATCACCATGGAGTTGTTGAAAAATTCTGTGACTCGGCGGCCGCTGCGGGGTCTTTCTGGTATTTGTCGGGGTTTTCGATATCCAATTTGGTAATGCTCACTATTTAGTTTTATCCCAGCTTATGCATCATTCATACCAAATGCTGCGGCGATTTACCACACATGATCTGCACGCGCCTCCAGACCCTGCCCTTGTTTTCACATCTTATCTGGTATTTTGGGCACAAATCGGAAGGACAGGTATGGTACAATCGCAACCCGCAGGACGTAGTACCCTTCGTTCTGACTACTTCAAGTAAGGAAAGGGCTTAAAATGAAAGTAATGCTTGTTAAAGATGTATATAAATTGGGACGTGCAGGGGATATCAAGAAAGTAGCCGATGGCTATGGCCGTAACTTTCTCATCCCGCAAGGGCTTGCTGTACTTGCAACCGCAGGCGCTTTGAACCAGGTGCAAAAGATCAAGGCGCAGGCTGAGATCCGTCGTTCTTCCCAAAACCAGGAACTCAAAGGTCTTGCTGATCTGGTTAAAGATGTGACCCTCACTTTCGCCGCCAAGGCTGGAGATACGGGAAAATTGTACGGCTCCATCACTACGCAGGACATCGCTGCCGCGCTCAGCGAGAAGGTTCGTTTTGAAGTGAAGCGCCAGCAGGTGGATACCCAACCCATCCGTACGCTCGGCGAGTTCACTGCTCACATTCGCCTGACGATGGATTTGGTTCCTGATATCAAGATCATTGTTCACCGTGAAGGTGAAAGCGCTGAAAGTTCTGCAGAACACGAAGAAGAGAAAAAGCCAAAGAAAAACCCTCGCAAAGAAGCGAAGGAAGAAATCGCTGCTGAAGCGCCCGCCGCCACAGCCGAATAAAAAGAACTCAACATCACCGGCGCAAGTCGGTGATGTTTGTAAATAACCACTCGAAGGTTTGTTTCAAGCAATAGGTTTCCAGCCTAACCGGATATGTTTGTATTAAAATAAAGCCATGTTTGAATCCATCGGTCAACAATTAAAGAGGGAGCGCGAAGCTCGTTTTCTGACACTTGAAAAAGCGTCAGAGGCGACGCGCATCCGCACCATTTTTTTGCAGGCGTTGGAGTCCAACGATTATTCGGTCATGCCTTCGGCGGCGCAGGGACGCGGTTTTTTGCGCAACTATGCAGACTATCTTGAATTGAACATTGATGAGATGATAGCGGAGATTCAACAGAATGCGCCGCAAGTGGAAGAGGTGAGTGGGCCTTTGCCACAGGTCAATCTGGTGGAAACGGAAATTCCGCCTTTGGTGGTTGGAGAAGGAGAACAAGTAGAGGGCCTCTCATGGGTTGGAAAATTTCGCTCCTCGCTTGCCTTGTGGTGGAATCGACATCCGGTGACAGCCTTTCGACCCGATCAGGATAGTGCGGTGGAGAGAGAAGTAGCCGACACCAACACCGAAAATATGGCGGCTGCTGATGTGAAAGTGGAACAGCTCAAACCGCGTGGTTTTAAGGACAAGGAAGTTGTCGAAGAAGAGATCCCTCTACAGGTGGATATTGAGGGCGAGGAGTTGATTCAGCCTTCTGAGCCGGGGCAAGCTGAGGTTCAGGTTGAAGCAGACCCGGGATTTTTCTCAAGGCTGCGAATTGCCTTCCTATCCGCTTTTACAAAAAAAGAACCAAAGCCAGTGCCTGAAACACCCATTGCAGCTGAGCCTGATATTCCACGCTTTGTGTCCTCCCAGCCTGCCGACATGATCTTTGCGGAAATTGGGGCGCAATTGCGCGAACGGCGCGAATTGATCAGCCTGACGTTTGACGAAGTGGAGCGCCATACAAAATTGCGCAGCGCATTCATTAAGGCGCTGGAGGAGGGCGCGTTCAATAAACTGCCTTCCCCTGTGCAAACGCGCGGGATGCTTGCAAACTACGCGACGTTCCTTGATCTGGATGTTGATGCCATCCTGTTGCGTTTTGCAGACGGACTGCAGGCGCGGCGGCATGAAAAATACGCCGAGACTCCGCGTGAGAAAATTCAAACGGAAGTAATAACTTCGATACCAATCTTAAGAAGTTTTATTGCAGGTGATCTGATCTTTGGCGTGGTGATGATTGCCATTCTATTTGCGCTGGCAATTTGGGGGGTGGGACGCGTAGTCAGTTCCCAGGAGGAAGATGTCCTGCGTGCAGATGCCACTGCACCATCCATTGTGGATGTCCTTGGCGCTACTCCTTTGGCAACTCCTTCATTAGATGCAACCTTTGTGCCTGTTGATGAAAATGCTGCTGTCACTCCAGACGCTGAAATTGTTGCGACCCTGGAATCCAATGCAAATGTGGTTGTCAGTGTTTTTGCTGTGGAGCGTGTATTTGTACGAATTTCTGTGGATGGTGAATTAACTTTTGAGGGGCGTGTTGCGCCAGGTGAAACAAAAGTATTTGAAGCCAATGATCAGGTAATGGTGTTGACAGGCAACGCAGCAGCGCTGCGAATTATTCATAATGGGCGTGACCTTGGTTTGATGGGCAGGACAGGTGAGGTGGTCAGTCGTGTGTATCTGATCACAGGTGTTGCGACGCCGACCGCTACAATTTCGCCGACACCAACCAATACGCTTCCGGTGACGATCACGCCAACGGGGACCCCCGAGTTCTCACCAACTGTCACGCCGCCAGATGGCGGGTAACGGAGCCTGGAAGATATGCTTCCAGATAAATTTTAGCGTTAGGATAATAAAGTGTCAAAAAATACATTTCATTTAGTTTCCCTGGGCTGTGCAAAAAATACAGTGGATTCCGACTCGATGGCACAGTTGCTTTTGCGTGACGGATATCGCGCAGCGGCTGACCCCGACAAGGCCACAGTTTTGATCGTGAACACCTGTGGGTTTATCGGTTCTGCAAAGGAAGAATCTTATAAGGTTCTGGGCGAACTTGCCCAGGCAAAGCGCAAGGGACAGGTGCTGATCGCGGCGGGTTGTCTCACGCAGCGCTATGGCGTGGAAGTCGCGCAGAAGGTTCCAGGTGTGGACGGTATTCTTGGTACGCGCCGTTGGATGGATGTTGTGCAGGTAGTGCGCAAGCTCCGTTCTTTGACAGGATCGTCAGAACTCCATCCTGAGCCGGTCTATCATTTGCCTGAAGCTGCAACAGTCGGCTCTGACGAAAAAGATACACTGCGGGTCAGTGTGGCGGGAGCAAGCGCGTATCTCAAGGTGGCGGATGGCTGCCGCCGTCCATGCGCGTTTTGTGCCATTCCGCTCATTAAGGGTACAGCGATTTCGCGTCCTGTCGAGAAGATCATTAATGAAGCGCGGGTTTTGCGTGATTCGGGTGTGCGTGAACTGGTGCTGATCGCGCAGGACACAACGGATTATGGCAGCGACCTTGGCATGAAGGATGGACTTGCTGTCCTGCTTGAGCATTTGACTGTTTCTGTGCCTGACATCGATTGGATTCGTATCATGTATTCGTACCCGGGTTATGTCACAGACCGATTGATCGAAGTGATGGCGACCCGCAAACAGGTTTTACCATATCTGGATATTCCGCTCCAACACGCGCACCCAAAAACTTTGAAGCGTATGAAACGCCCGTCCAATATTGGCTGGGTATATAAAACGCTTGCAAAAATGCGTTCCACGATCCCGGATCTGTCCATCCGCACAACATTTATTGTTGGTTATCCGGGCGAGACGGATGAAGAATATCAAGCTTTATATGATTTTGTGAATGAGATTCGTTTTGATCGCGTAGGCGCTTTTCAGTTTTCATTCGAACCGGGAACAACATCTTCACCGCTGGGTGACCCTGTTCCATCTGAGGTCAAGCAGGAACGTTATGAGCGTTTGATGGAACTCCAGCAGAATATCTCCCTGCAAATCAATCAATCGCTTGTGGGCAGGACGCTGGATGTGCTGGTTGAGGGATTTGATAACGGGATATCCATCGGACGTTCCTACCGCGATGCGCCTGAAATTGATGGGGTGGTGCTAGTTGAAGGAAAGGCAAAAGTGGGGGAGATCGTCCCAACTAAAATCACTGGTGCGCTGGCATATGACTTGACAGGAGTGCTGGCTCGGAAAGTAATAAAGTTGTGAATATTATGTGTTCTGCGTGAAGCAACAAATGCTTATCGTGGAATTCGGTCAGAGGGCCATTGGACGGGAGAAAGCGATCTGGAGATTTAAACTGCCCTGCTCACATAGTCCTGACGGTTGACCGAGAGGATGGAGATTTATTAAAACAAAAAATCCGCTTTCTAAAAAGAGCGGATTTTTTGTTTTTTTTACGATGCTCTTGCAAAGGCGGTCGCTCCTAAAATAAGGGTGGAGAGGAACAGGTTTACCCTCAGCAAAAATACTTCACGGTGTTGTAACTTTTCCAGTTCAACTGTATCTGCGGTTTCCTTTTTCATCAAAATACGATGAATGGCGGGCAGAACTTCCCAGGTCTGGACGGCACTTGTTACAGCCAAAATGGCGGAAAAACCATGCTTGACCAGAATAGCCAACGACCACTGTGTGCTCGTGGCAAGAAATCCGTCATAATGAGGGTTTGCGCTGAGTTGGAATAATCCCGTCACAACCAACAGTCCCATACTGAACCAGGCCAGAGGTTCAAGCCTTTTTTGCATGGCGGCAATAAAGCGAAGTTGGTCAGCCAGCTTTAAGGTCTGCCTGGAAGCAGGCAGGACGAGGAGGTTGATCGCAGCAAGGCTTCCGATCCATGTGACGGTGGCAAGCATGTGCAGCCAGTAGATCAGAGCCATTGCCCAGGCTGGCGGAGTGGTCATGGGGCGGTTGGTACTTCTGTGGGGGGTTCATTGGTCGGCGGTATCGCCGTAGGCGGGTAGCATTGTTGATACGCCTTATTGTAATGACTCGTGGCAACGTCATCCAAATTGCCCAGACCTGCAGCGAGCTCAAATTGTTCATAAGCTTTGCAAAACTGTTGCTGCTCGAAGAGGTCGTCACCGTAGCGCATGGCCGAATATTGCAAGCGCGCCGAGGCTGTCATTGTGCCGTCCCACATTGCAGGCCAGCCGCTGCCAACCTGGCTGAAATAATTATATGCCTGGCTCCAATCCAGTTCCCAGAAACTGGCACCAATGATATACATGCGGGCGCCTTCCCGCAATTGAACAGCCGTGTTATCAAGCGGTCCGAATCGTTCAGCAAGTGTCAGGTAATAAATTCCGCCTTCAAGATTGCCTTCCTGGGTAATAAGTGCATGCCCGCGATTTCGCAGTGAAAAATAGTACATGCCATCCACTTGTGCAGTTTTATAAGTGGGGTCAAGTTTACGGATGCTGTCAATTGCGCTCAGTGCATTCCCCCAATCCTGCGCCTGGATGAGTTGCTGCGCGCGCTGATAGGCGCTTTCCGCGCCGCTGAAGTCAGGGGTGGAGGTCAGGGTGGGGGCCGGGGTGGGAGTGGGAATGGAACTTATCACTAATACTTCTGTCAGTTTTTCTCTCGCACCCGGGTAGTCGGGCTTTTTTGAGATGATATATTGCAGGCGTTGTACAGCGGCCTCGTAACGTTTGAATTCAATATCCACGAGTGCGAATTGATATTGTTCTGTCACTTGCTGCAAAACAATTGCATCTTCCGCTGCCTGGCGGTCACTGATGCCGGAAGTATATCCGCCGAATCCACCCAGACCGATCAGCACGATGAAGCCGAAAATGCCAATAAGGATGGAGAGCCAGCGTCGCGATTTTTTCTTCACCGGTTTGATCGGCTGTGTGTCGTCCTGTTGCGGTTGGGGAGGTGTTAGAGGTTGTGTGTTTTCAGTTTGTTCAGACATAATCGCAATTATACTTCTGTTTGAAATGCTCAAAAAAATCCTTATTTTCGTTTTATCCGTATGGATACCATTGGTATTAAGAAATTTTAGGGCAAATCTCTTAAAGATTGAATAGCTGTTTTGCATCTGACCAGACAATGACCAGAGCGATAATACCGCCAACGGTCATTCCCAGCAAGGCGGTTGATATTGCCCCACCGGGCAGGTACACTGCCAGGCCGTATGATGTTATCCCACCGACAATGGCCGCTGCCAGCCCTTTTAGCACCGATCTGCCTACGTGGATCGGTTCATGTGTTCGTTTGGACAACCACCTGAACAGGATGATAGCTTCAATTAAAAGCGCAATTTCAGCAAAGGCGATGATCGGTGCACCGACTTCTCTGAAGAAAGTGAGTCCAATGTATCCAATCCCCAGGAACATGGCAAGACGCAGGATCACAGCATAAAGGGGGTATAGCGGTTCCTTGCGGGCGTAAAAGGCACGCGCAGCAATTTCGTGGATGGTGAAACCTGTCAGGGTCATCAAATAGGCGCGGGTTGTCCATGTGACAAGTGTGGAAGTAGCTTCATCGAACCCGAAAATCCCGCGTACCAGTGGATGAATTCCTCCAGCCATAACCGCCGCGATCGGAATAGTGAGCGAAATCAATACCCGCAAGGCGCGTTCAATTGTTGAACGGAACTCTGCCCATTCACCATGTGCCGCAAGTTCTGAAAGCGCAGGCAGCATGGCGGTGGCAATTGCCGTCCCAAGAATTGTCTCAGGCACTTGCATAATCATCCAGCCGTAGGTGAGAGAAGTGACTGCTCCAATTTGGTCCAGACGTGAGGCAAGGTTGTCCCGCGCCAGGACTATGATTTGAATCCCACCCATGGTTAGTAAACGGGGCGCCATTAGTTTCAAGGCCTCGATCAGCCCTGTGTGATGTAAATTTAACGAGGGTGTCCAGCGGAAACCGAACTTGAAGAGCATCGGTACTTGAATTAGCAGGTGCATTGCAGCCCCGATGATGACACCGTAGACCAATCCATGCACGCCATAACGAGGCACAAGAAAAATTGCGCCGAATATCTGCCCAATGTTATACATGCTGGGCGCCATGGCTGGGAAAATGAAATGTTGATTTGCCTGCAGTGAAGCCATTACCAGGCCGCTGATCGAAAAGATGATCGTGCCGATCAGATTCAACCGCATCAATTCTGCAAGCAGTGTGCGCTGCTCCTGTCCAAAGCCGGGTGCGATGCCAAGTTTTGCATCCACGATGGGCTGGGCAAAAATGGCGATGAGAATGGCAAAGGAACCAGTCACTAAAAATGCAACATTTGCCACGCGTGAAAACAGATCCCATGCTGATGCACGGTCTTTCGTGGTGAGATATTCCGTCAGCAGGGGAATGAACGCCATTGCCAGTGCGCCGCCCGAGATCAATGCGAAAAGTACGTCAGGCAGGTTATTTGCAGCGTTGAATGTATCCAGCAAATGCACCGAGTCAGAATACTGGCGCGAGATGATCCCTGTGCGGACAAAGGCAAGGATTTTATCCACCAAAAAGAAAAACGCGATAATCAGTGAATTTCGCGTAAGACGCGACAGTTTGCTCATTGATTAGTGATCCGCTGTTGATAGCATCTCTGCACCGGGCAGTTTATCGGCTAGTAAATGGATCTTGTGGATCAGCGTGGGCAGGCATTGCGGGCAAATATATTTAATTTCATCTTTGAAGGTCAGGTGCAGCAACGGGATCTTCTCATCCGTGCGTTCACAGTTAAGGCATATTTTTTTTGTTTGTTCGTTCATGGTTTTCTCCAATTATTTCCCCTGCCTCACAAAAAGTCGCCGGGACGATGTGAGGCAGGGATCATGTTTATTAGCAATGGCTCATCGTAAGGATGCGGTTTCAGAATATTAATAAAACATCCTTTTGATCTCCTTTATCACTGTTATTCGTTACTCGAAACGGGACTAATTTATATTGTCCCCTTGTACATTCCACCATCCACATTTAACATCACGCCAGTGATATATGAAGCGGCAGGAGAGACAAGGAATGCGGCGGTGTTGGCAAACTCTTCCGGCAGACCCAGCCTCCCAAGCGGACTTTGTTCCGACTGCTTTTTTATCTCCTCTTCGACGGTTGACTTGTTCGCTGCTGCCCGAGCTGTCATCAATTCTGTAACCCGTTCAGTCTCAGTCCAGCCGGGTAGAATCGAGTTGAAGCGGATGTTTTCCTTGCCGAGCTCCAGTGCCAAGGACTTGGTTAATCCAATGGTTGCCATGCGGATACTGTTTGACAAAAGCAGATTCGCAATTGGTTGTTTGACTGACATTGAAGTTACCGTCAGTACACTTGCCGCATCCGATTTCCGCAGGTGGGGCAGGGCGGCTTTGATGAGACGGACATGCAGCATCAATCCCAGATCCACACCTTTTTGCCATGCGGCTTCATCGAGCGAATCGATTGACCCGGGTGGAGGTCCGCCTGCGTTGGTGATGAGGATGTCCAAGCCGCCAAAGGCTTCAGCAGCCTGCTGAATCAACTTCTCAGGCACATCTGCCAAGCTGACATCGCCAGCCAGCCCAATTACTTGCGTGCCTGTTTCCTTGCTCATCTTCTCCGCCACAACCTTAATCTTCGCCTCATCCCGGCCGTTGATGGCAACTTTGCAGCCTTCCTTTGCCAGAGCCAGTGCGGTGGCGTATCCCAGTCCGCGGGATGAGCCTGTGATGAGGACACGTTTGTCTTTGAGTTTTAAGTCCATTCATTCTCCTTCGTTTGCAAGTTTATGGGATCAGGGAAGCCCCATGATCGAGTTTGCGGGTTGAAACTAACTCACATTTAAATCAGCTCAATTTTTTGATTAATGATCTGCCCATCTTCCCAATTTGCTTCCATCCATTTTGCCACACTTTGTAAAGACCGCTGCAAAGTGACAGCGTCGGAGTTGACCATTGCACAGGCAATGATCGTCTCCTGCCATTTATCCTGCAAATTCATCTCGGCTACTGAAATGTTGAACTCACGATGCAGGCGTGAAATAAGCGGTTTGATCCGGCCGCGCTTTTCTTTGAGCGAAGAACAAGTTTGGAGGTGCAGATGGATGGTGAGGATGGCAAGCATATCTTGATTTGCAATATTAGGTTCCAGAAGAATAATATTGTTGTATTAAAAACTCATGAATGGACGAGTTGTTGAGCAGGCTTTGCTCCTTCCACCTTGCCTGGTTTACAAGTTTACGAATTACGTATTCCGCTTTACAATCCCAGCATGAACACGGAAACTTCCTACAACCAAGCTCTTGATTACCTTTATTCCTTTGTGGATTATAGTCTGAAACATGCCTCTGAATTAGCCAAGGCGGATTTCAACCTTGACCGTATGTTTGCGTTGATGGAGTCACTGGGGAATCCGCAGAATAAATATCCCATCATTCATGTCGCAGGAACCAAAGGGAAGGGATCGGTTTCTGCACTGTGTGCTTCAAGCTTGAAGGCTGCAGGGTATCCGGTCGGTTTATATACATCGCCGCATCTGCTGGATTATGTAGAACGAATTCAAATCAATGGCGCACCAATCTCGCATGAGCAATTGGTCGGGTTGGTGGAGGAAATCAAGCCGCATGTGGCTAAGGTCGAAAAACTAACCACGTTTGAGATCACCACAGCGCTGGCATTTTTGGCGTTTGCAAATTACGGAGTTAAAGCGGCAGTATTTGAAGTTGGTTTGGGTGGACGGTTGGACGCAACCAATATCGTAACCCCGCAGGTGTCGGTTATCACATCGCTGTCCTATGATCATATGGCTGTGCTTGGAAATACGCTTACTTTGATCGCAGGAGAAAAGGCGGGCATTATCAAGCAGGGTGTGCCTACTGTCTCATCTCCGCAAAAGGATGAAGCGCTGGCAGTTTTGGAGCGTGTAGCCAAATCAAGAGAGAGTACGCTCACCCTGGTAGGGCGTGATGTAAAATTCGAGCAAGTTGAGTCCTCCCTGGATGGACAGAGATTGAAGGTCGAAAGTCAAGGTTCAAAAGTTGAACTGCAGATTCCTTTACTGGGATTACATCAAGTCGAAAATGCTGCCACAGCCCATACTGCTCTAAAAACCAGCGGCATTCCAATTTCTGACGAACAGATACAAAAAGGCTTTTCTCAAGTACAATGGCGCGCCCGCTTTGAGATAGCGCGCCGCGAACCGCCCGTGATCTTTGACTCGGCGCATAATCAGGATTCTTTTGAAAAACTGCGCGAGACACTTGATACCTATTTCCCGGACAAAAAAATCTATCTCATCTTTGGCGCATCGGAAGATAAGAACATCCCCGGGATGTTTGCGGAGATGAAATCGAGGATCAGGAAAATTATTGTGACGCGGGCTGATCATCCACGTGCTTTGGAAGTGGAACAAATTCGACAATTGGCTGATCAGGCCGGGGTCGATTCTGAAGCAGTAATTCCAGTTAAGTCTGCTTTGGCGCGGGCACTGGAATTGGCTTCAAAAGATGGTAGCATTGTTTTATCCGCAGGAAGTATGTTTGTGACGGCGGAAGTCATGTCTGCATGGAAAACGAGTAACGAATGAATCATCAATCTGATTGGAACGAAGAAGAAGATAATTTTGATATTACGCTCTCACAACGGACCGAGGAACTGTATCGTGTACCGAATCTGGAGCCGAATGCTGACGGTTTGATCGAAGCCGTGGTACTACCCCTGCGGGATATGGTAATCTTTCCGCGCATGGTCTCGCCGATTTTTGTGGGACGAGAAGCCTCGCTTTTGGCTGTGCAGGATGCCCAGCGGAAAGAGCAGACCGTGATCGGGTTGACTCAAAAAGACCCGGAATTGAATGAACCCGGCATTGATGACTTTTTGCCTGTGGGTGTGGAAATGGCAGTGGGGCGGCTTTTGCAAATGCCAGACGGTTCCTACTCTGGATTGGTGCAGGGACGCAAGCGGGTCGAGATCGTTGAGTTCGTGAGCGTAAAGCCTTACATCAAAGTGCGTGCGCGCGTGATCAATGAACCGCAAACCGCTGACCGGCAAACACAAGCTTTGATGCGTTCTGCGTTGAGCCTTTTTGAGCGCTGCGTGCAGTTGGATCGGTCGATCCCCGAAGAAGCGCATATGTTCGCATTGAATATTGTCGAGCCAGGATGGCTTGCGGATATGGTCGCAACCTCACTCTCGCTTACCTATGAAGCCAAGCTGCGCCTGCTGTTAATTCTTGACCCCAAGGCGCGGCTTGGACAACTGAATACCATTCTTGCACAGGAAGTGGATGTGCTTGAATTGGAGGATGAGATCCATTCCCGGGTACAAAATGAAGTGGATAAAAGCCAGCGCGAATTTTATCTGCGCGAACAGATGAAGCAGATCCAAAATGAATTGGGTGAGGGGGATATCTTCTCGCGTGAATCTTCCGACCTTAAGAAAAAAGTGGATGCGGCCAACCTGCCTGAAGAAGCGAAGAAGGTTGCGATGAAGGAATTGGAGCGGTTAAATCAAATGCCGCCGATGTCTCCCGAAGTGGGAATGATAAGAACCTATATTGATTGGATCGTTGATCTGCCGTGGGGCAATTCCACGCCGGATAATTTGGATGTGAAGAACGCTGCAAAGATCTTGGAGCGTGATCATTATGGATTAAAGAAAGCCAAAGAGAGAATTTTGGAGTATATTGCGGTGCGCTCACTTAAACCCAAGAAAGAGCGCCAGCCGATCTTGTGTTTCGTGGGCCCTCCTGGCGTGGGTAAGACATCACTGGGCCGTTCCATCGCCGATGCGCTCGGCCGCAAGTTCGCGCGCGTGTCGCTGGGCGGCGTGCGTGATGAAGCTGAAATTCGCGGACATCGCCGTACATACATTGGCGCATTGCCCGGGCGCATTCTTCAAACGATGAAACGCGCCGGCACGGCAAATCCACTTTTTATGCTGGATGAAATTGACAAGTTATATTCAGATTTCCGCGGCGACCCGGCTTCGGCGATGCTTGAAGTGCTCGACCCTGAGCAGAATTTTGCATTCAGTGATCATTACCTTGAACTGCCATTTGATCTTTCAAAAGTTATGTTCATAACCACCGCGAATTCGCTGTCGAATATCCCTGCCCCGCTTTTGGATCGCATGGAAGTTATAGAGTTCCCCGGCTACATTGAGGAAGAAAAAATTGAGATCGCCAACCGCTATCTGATTCCGCGCCAGATCGAAGAGAATGGGATCGACAGCCTTGGAATGGTATTTGAGCCAGCCGCATTGCAGCGCATTATCCGCGAATATACATATGAAGCGGGCGTACGAAATTTGGAACGGGAAATTGGGCGTGTCTGCCGCAAAGTGGCGCGCCTTAAAGCGGAAGGGAAGAAACATCCCACTTCCATAGCACCCGAGATGATCGAGAAAATGCTTGGTCCGCAACAAGTCTTCCCATCTGAAGCGGAACTCACCGATGAAGTTGGACTTGCCACCAGCCTCGCGTGGACTGAAACAGGCGGTGAAATTATGGCTGTTGAAGTAGCCATACTCGAAGGTAAGGGCGGGATGCAGATGACAGGTCAAATGGGTGAAGTGATGCAGGAATCCGGTCAAGCTGCGTTGACTTATATAAAGTCGCGTGCTTCTGCATTGAAGATCGAATTGGATGTTTTTGAACGATTGGATATTCACGTTCACATGCCTGAAGGCGGAATTCCAAAGGATGGTCCTTCGGCGGGTATCACAATGGCGACAGCCATCATCTCTGCGTTGACGGGGCGTGCTGTATTGCGTCACGTGGGCATGACCGGCGAGATCACCCTGCGCGGAAGAGTACTTCCCATTGGCGGGGTGCGTGAGAAGGTCCTTGCTGCGCACCGTGCCGGGTTGAAGACCGTCCTCCTGCCAGAAAAGAATATGAAGGATCTGGTCGAGTTGCCAAAAACCGCCAGGTCTGAGTTGAAGATCATTCCTATAAAGCATATGGATGACGTTCTTGCAATTGCGCTTTCCAAGGAGGTCACCGTTGAGCCTCCCCGTCCAAAGAAACATGCCCGGGATGAAAACCAGGACGACTAAAAGGTAAGGGATCAAAAAAGCAGCTTGGCACAAGCTGCTTTTTTGATCCCAACTTAACCCCAGTAGTATCCTTTGTTTGTGTCGCTTTTACGGACTTTAAGGTCTATTTCCTCTTTTACTTTGAATAGATCGATTTATATACTGACAGAGTAAACATATCCTGGACAAATGGAGCAGGGAGAAATATTTTATAAAAAACCCTTTGCGAATGGCACGGGTGATAAAATTACCTGTGCCGCTTTATAATTGCTGAACGGGAAATCATTCATGTCGAAACTTGAGAACAAGGTTGTCCTCATTACAGGTGCTTCGTCAGGCTTTGGCGAAGATGCCGCCTTAATGTTTGCCCTGGAGGGATGTAAAGTTGTTCTTGCTGCGCGCCGCATTGACCGTCTGCAAAACCTCGCTGCAAAAATTCAGAATGCGGGCGGTGAAGCCATCGCAATCCCGGTGGATATTATTGATCCGCTTGATGTGGAAAATCTGGTGAAAACTACAATTGACCTGTACGGTCAGATCGATATTCTTTTTAACAACGCCGGTATTGGGCGTGTGGATTGGTTTGAGAATCACTCCTTTGAGCGCGACATCGCCATGCTTGTGCAGGTTAATCTAATTGCGTTGATGCAGGTCACCCGTCAGGTCTTGCCGCACATGCTTGCACGGGGTGAGGGGCATATCATTAACATGGCTTCGGTTGCAGGTTTGATAGCATCGCCGCTCATCACCAGTTATTCGGCCAGCAAATTTGGTGTGCGGGGTTTTACTGATGCACTGCGTCGTGAAATTGCGCCATTAGGCATCAAGGTGAGTGGTATTTATCCGGGGCCTGCATCCACCGAGTTTGGTCAGCATGTGGGGAAGAATGACGCTTACCATTCGGTCAGTTCTGTGCTCAAGTTTCATATGACTTCTGAATATGTTGCTCGCTGTGTGCTGGATGTCGCCAAACGTCCGCGCCGCAGTTTGGTTATTCCGTGGTGGTTCCGTATTGGTACGGCAATTGATATGCTTTTCCCGGTTCTTGTGGATTGGATCTTGTTCATCTTCTCGAAGAAAAATCATAAATTTGGTGAGGACAAATAAATGACTTGTGCCCGTCTTGAAAACCTGAATGTCTTGCTGCTTAACTCAAAATTGGATGCGGTAATCCTGAACCCTGGTCCTACTTTGACGTATCTCACGGGGGTGCAGTTCCACCTGATGGAACGCCCCGTTGTTTTATTCGTCGTGCCCGGCAAAGACCCCGTACTGGTGCTGCCGGAACTCGAAATCCCCAAGGTGGATCTATTCCCATATAAGATCCAGGCTTTTGCGTACGGTGAACTTCCATCACAGTGGGATGATGCCTTTCGCAAGGCTGCCCAGGCGTTGAGTTTGGATGGCAAGCAGATCGGCGTTGAACCCCGTCAACTTCGCCTGCTCGAATCTAATTATGTTAAAACGGGGGTGCCTGAAGCGGATTATCTCGATGCAAGCAGTGTGTTATCCCGGTTGCGGTTGAAAAAAGACAAGGCTGAAGTGGATGCCATGCGTCGCGCGGTCAAGATCGCACAGGATGCACTTGAAGCCACCCTGCCATTGATCAAGATCGGCATGGCAGAACGTGAACTGGCAAGTGAACTGGTGATTCAATTATTCAAACATGGCTCAGATCCCGAAATGCCTTTTTCTCCCATTGTTTCTGCGGGACCTAATTCTGCCAATCCGCACGCTTCACCGTCAGAAAGAAAATTGCAGGCGGGTGATCTGCTTGTTATAGATTGGGGCGCGGCATATGGTGGTTACATCTCTGACCTCACGCGCACCTTTGCTGTGGGTGAGGTGGATGCAGAGTGCCATAAGATCCACAGGATCGTGCAGGAGGCGAATGCTGCAGGTCGTGCCGTGGGTAAGCCTGGCATTCCCTGCGCTGATGTGGATATTGCCACACGTGAGGTTATCGAAAAATCGGGCTACGGAAAATACTTCACCCATCGCACGGGACACGGGATCGGCATGGAAGGGCATGAAGACCCGTATATACGCGGTGATAATATGCAGTTGCTGGAAGCCGGGATGGCATACACTGTTGAACCTGGAATTTACCTGACTAACCGCAACGGTGTTCGCATTGAAGATGACATGATCATTACTGAAAATGGCGTTGAAAGTCTGAGCGATATGCCGCGCGAGATCCGTGTAGTGGGGTGAGATTTTTGCCGCAGGTAACCTTGTGATCAGTAATGCTGTACGGACCTATCTTGATATTATGGATTCCCAGCGTGAATCTGTATTCAGCTTGCTGGATGGTATCTCTGACACACAGCTCTGGCAGAGACCTGCCCCAAAGGAATGGAGCATTGGAGAAATCATTAACCACAATGCTTTACTGTTCGAGTCCTTTTTCCCCACCGTAGAGTGGATGTGGAAACGGTTTGGATGGTACGGACGGCTGCGTTGTAACCGCCCTTATCAAGCGGAGATCGAAGACCTGTATCGCAGCCCAAAGTTCCCGCAATGGGTGGGTTTCCTGTGGACTCCGCGCCACAATTTGCGAAAACCTGTTCCGTTGGAAACACTCAAAATGGAAGTTCGCACCCTTCACGAGAAAGTCCGCAAGTTTTACGTGGGTAAGGATCTGGACGTATTGGGGAACATCTATCTTTATGATCCACTTTTTGGTTGGTGCAATCTCATCGTTACTCTGCGTATTGGAATTTATCACGACCAGTTGCACTTCGATGATGTCATCAAGCAGACTGCTCAATACCAAAAATGATAAACCCCGGTTGGTTTGGGAAACTTGATGGGGGAAAAAGGATAGATAATTGGAAGGATGAAAGTATTGACAAATTAGAACGTTTGTTCTAAAATACGGCCACCTAATCAAACTGGAGGTCGAAATGGCTCAATATCGTAATCCGCTGGTGGATGGTTTGAAAACCATCTGGAATAACCTAACTCAAAAC
>JAIFNG010000079.1 GCA_020047815.1 Anaerolinea sp. | reverse complement strand
TGTATTTGATTCTACAATATTATTTTTTCAAAACAAATACTGTTCCGTTTTGATGTTCCAAATTTTAGGCGCATGGGGAATGTACACTGATTTTGCGACTCAAAATAAGGGCCAGATAGAAAACACATTGCAGAGTCAAGTCTTGTAGAATAGCATTTACGGGGAAAGGTAAGGATAGGCTGGCAAGGTGTTCCTGCTGGATCATACTGTTTGATGGTTCGATTGCCAGTGCGTCCTTTAGCAATCAGTTTTATGGATGGCTTTATAAGTTTTGATTTTCTCTTTAAGGTGGTTTTGACCTCGGTTTATTTTGAACTCAGATTGCATGTTTTCGATGGTGCCAGCAGTGGAAGTGAATTTATCCAAAATCTTCCGCTATTCATCCTTGCTGGTTTTCAGGTGTCTGGGTTGCACAGCATCGGATAATTCGCGCTAGCTTTTCAGGCTCATCATCTCCCTCTTCCGACCAGCTTTTTTGCCTGTTGGAAGGTAGCAAATTTCCTGATGCAACGTTGCTTCTCAGAGTAACATTTTCCATGATGCAATTCGGCGGGCTGATATGGTGCGCTGCTATGCTATACTCGGCTTAAATTTTCCCCAATTAAATATCAGAACAGGAGGTTCCCATGCCGAAGAATATTGTATTGACCCTGACCGGACGCGACAAGGTTGGGATCGTTGAGAGTGTAACCAGTGTGATCGCCGAGCGGGATGGTAATGTGGATTCAAGCCGCATGACGCGCCTGGGCGGTGAGTTTGCCATGCTGATGCTGATCACAGTGCCGGATGAAGAGTTCGCCGGTCTCGACCAGGATTTTCAGCCCCTGCGCGGATTGGGCTACCAGATCTCCCTTTTGCAAACCGAGGAAGATCCCAAAAAATATACCGGTTGGATGCCGTATGAAATTGAAGTGACAGGCGCCGACCACGAAGGCATCATCCATGAAGTTTCGCATCACCTTGCCCAGCAGGGCATCAACATCGAAAGCATGGATACCAGTTCAACCCCCGCGCCGATGAGCGGCACACGTCTGTTCATGATGAAGGGCGTGGTGCTGGTGCCGCCCAAATTGACCTTCCATGTCTGGAGCGATGCGCTCGAAGAAATTGGCGACCGGCTAAATGTGAGTGTCAAGGTTGGGATGGTGAGATAGCAGACCGTCCGCTTAAATTACTGGTCATCCTGCTAATATATCCCGCTGCACGCCGCCGTTCTTATTTTTTGGCGGCGCGCAGCGGGATTTTTTTATTTGATAAAAACGATCATGCCATCTGCTTATTTACCCAGTCTGTTGTACTGACTTAATACCTCAAGAACTTTTTCATGGGGTAATGCGCGGGCATTGACCGCGTTATGCCCCGTCATGTCCTCTGCCGCAACCAATGCATTGATGATGGCTTCCTCGGTTGCCAGCACAGAAGCGAACAGCACCGGGTCCAGGTGGTCATTGGACAGGGTCCGGATGTCCGAGATCCCCATGGCATCGGGGTGCATGGCGCCGGGGTTGGCGGTTGAGAATGCCAGGAAAATATCGCCCGAGCCGTTGCCGCCCATGCTGCCGGTGCGTGCCATGCCGAGCACGGCCCGTTTCGCCAGCCGTTTGAGTTGATGGGGCAGCACGGGCGCGTCGGTTGCAATGACCACGATCAATGAACCATCATCCTGTTTGAAGGGGTTCTCACCATTCGTGATGGGAGCGTCATCGGTTAAATGTCTGCCTACGGGGGCGCCTGCAATGGTCAGCTGATATCTCCTGCCAAAATTACATTGAGCCAGTACGCCCACCGTCCAGCCGCCCAGTGAGTCGGGCAGTTTGCGCGAGGCTGTCCCCGTGCCGCCCTTGAATTCATAGCACAGCATACCGGTTCCGCCGCCGACATTGCCTTCCTCGATCGCGCCGCCTGCCGCCGAATCCAACGCCTGCCAGACGTGCTGTTCCTTTATATAAAAAGCGTTCATGTCATTCAGCCAGCCGTCCGCAGTTTCCGCCACCACCGGGCACGACCACCTTTGATAAAGCGCATCGTTTTTCGCCTGCCAGGCGATGATCGTATCGCGCACCATGCCCACGCTGTGGGTGTTGGTGATCCCGATCGGACCTTCCAGCAGGCCGCCTTCCTCGATCCAGGCCGCGCCGGTCATTTCGCCGTTGCCATTAAATGAATGGATGCCCGCGTAGACGGGTGTGCTGTCCCTGCTGCCGCGCGGATGAATGACCGTCACCCCGGTCCGCGCGGAGAGTCCTTCGTTCACCGTGGCGTAGCCAACAGTCACCCCTTTCACATCGGTGATGGCGTTGAAGGCAGCGGGCGTACCCTCGAATGGAATTCCCAAATTGCGTGCGCGTGTTTTTTTCATCTCAACTCCTTTGTGAACGGTGCTGAGAATCATATCACAGCCGGGCGGTTGGACGTTTGCTTGGTACAATCGCCCTCATCCGGGCCGGGATTTTTTTACAGCCACCGGCGGACAGAGGAGACAAAGCATGAAGACCAATGAAAACTTTCCCAAAGTTAAAGCGGCGGTGATCCAGGCTGCGCCGGTCCTTTTTGACCGCGAGGCCAGCGTGGAAAAAGCATGCCGCCTGACACAGGAAGCCGCCGCGCAGGGCGCAAGGCTGATCCTGTTCCCCGAGGCTTTTATCCCGGCTTATCCGCGCGGGTTGTCTTTTGGCACAGTCGTGGGCAGCCGCAGTCCGCAGGGTCGCCAGACCTGGCAGACCTACTGGGCCAATGCGGTCGATATTCCAAGCCCCGCAGTGACCGCTCTGGGCGCGGCGGCGCGTGAGGCCAACGCTTACCTGGCGATCGGTGTCATTGAGCGCGATGGTCAGTCGAGCCAGGGCACTCTGTATTGCACCGTCCTCTACTTCGGTCCTGATGGAACGCTGCTTGGCAAGCACCGCAAGCTCAAGCCCACTGCCGCTGAACGATTGATCTGGGGTGAGGGCGATGGCAGTACCCTGACCGTGCTGGATACTGAGTTCGGACGGATGGGCGGGTTGATCTGCTGGGAGAACTACATGCCCCTGGCGCGCATGGCGTTGTATGGCAAAGGAGTTGAACTCTACCTGGCGCCCACCGCCGATTCGCGTGACACCTGGCAATCCACCTTGCGGCACATTGCCTGTGAAGGACGCTGTTTCGTGTTGGGCTGTAATCAGTATGTCACCAAAGACATGTACCCCGCCGACCTCATCGGGCTGGAAGACCTTGCCAGTCAGCCTGAGACCATGTGCCGCGGGGGCAGTGTCATCATCTCACCGCTGGGCGAAGTGCTGGCGGGTCCGCTGTTCGATCAGGAGGGGATGTTGTTTGCCGACCTCGACCTGGCTCAGGTTGCCCAAAGTAAATTTGATTTTGACGTGACTGGTCACTATGCCCGACCCGATGTTTTTCAACTGATCGTTAAAGATAAACCCACACCGCCCGTCACCTATCGCAATCACCCGGAGGCGTAGTCTTTTCCTTACCAGTACCACGGCGTGCAAGTGAGCAATCCCCGGCTCGCAGCACCCTAAAACAACCTCTGTACCTTGCACGGTCACAAATTGCGGTTTTTGGTTGCCAATTTCGCGGGGCTGAAGCCGCCTGCTCATTGCATGAAAGCCCTGCGGACTGGCGCAATCAGTCGGTTTTAACCGACTTTCACGAACTGCCCACAGGGGGGTGTGCCAAGAAGGACTTCCCTGGCACACCCCGCCGTTATAATCCCCGAAGCGGAGCGAGTGGGGGGGCAGGTGCAGTCCGCTTCAGTCCGCCCGAATCCTGTTTTGCAAAAGCGCCATGCATGCCCGTTTTCAGCATGTAGTACGACGGAGAATTAAATACAAAGTCCATGCAGAGTACGCTCTGCATGGACTTTGTTATTTCCGCCGCCGTCAACTGATGAGCGGGGCAGGGTGTGGCATCAGGGTTAGAACAAGCCGAGAACCTTGCCGGTCTTCAGGTCGAGATCGATATCATAGAAGACAGGGCGGGTCGGCAGGCCGGGCATGGTGCGCATATCGCCCAGGATCGGATAGAGGAAGCCTGCGCCAACACTGGCGCGGATCTCGCGCACGCCGATGCGGAAGCCGGTCGGTGCGCCTTTCTTTGAGGCATCCGTGGTGAAGGAAAGGTGTGTCTTTGCCATGCAGATCGGCAGCTTGTCAAAACCGAGGCGGGTATAGCGCTCGATCTGTTCTTCGGCTTCGGGCGAGTAGTCCACGCCGTCGGCGCGATAGATCTCGCGGGCGATGGTTTCGATCTTTTCCTTGATGGTGTCTTCCAGCGGATACAGGAAGCGGAAGTCGGTCGGCATCTCAGCGGCTTTGATCACAGCCTCAGCCAGTTTCTTCGCGCCCAAGCCGCCATCAGCCCAGTGGGTCGAGACCACCGCGTCCATGGCGCCCATGCGCATTGAGGCTTCGCGCACGATCTCAACTTCAGCGGGGGTGTCGGTCGCGAACGAATTGACAGCCACCACCACGTTCACACCATATTTTAGCGCGTTCTGAATGTGGCGTTCCAGGTTGGGCAGACCCGCGCGCAGCAGGTCAAGATTCTCATCGGTGTATTCGGGGGCAAGCGGTTTGCCAGCCACAACCTTCGGTCCGCCGCCGTGCATCTTGAGTGCGCGGACGGTGGCAACCAGCACCACCACCTGCGGGATCAAGCCGGAGTAGCGGCATTTGATGTCGAAGAATTTTTCCATGCCAATGTCGGCGCCGAAGCCGGATTCAGTGATGACATAATCGGCCAGTTTAAGCGCGATGCGGTCTGCGATGATCGAGGACTGCCCGTGGGCGATGTTGGCGAAGGGTCCGGCGTGAACGGTGGCGGGGGTGCCTTCGAGGGTTTGCATCAGGTTGGGCTTGATGGCATCCTTCATTAGAACGGTGACCGCGCCAGCCACACCGAGGTCTTCGGCTGTGACCGCTTCGCCGTTTTTACTGGTGGCAACCACCATGCGGCCAAAGCGTTCGCGCATATCCTCAAGGTCGGTGGTCAGCGCCAAAACAGCCATGATCTCGGATGCAACCGAGATGTCGTAACCGGTGCGGTGTTCGTGACCAACTTCATCCTTACCCAGACCGACCTGCACTTCGCGCAGCATGCGGTCATTGATATCGACCACGCGGCGCCAAGTGATGGTGGCTTCGTCAATATCGAGCCGCGCAAAGCGCGAGCGTTCTTCCGGGCTCAGTTCATTGGGATCGGTCTTTTCAATGCCGAGTTTCTTCAACCGGCGCAGCATGTTGGAGGAGAACCTGCGTTCGCCTTTCTTATTGAGCGGGCAGAGCGCATTAAATAATTTCTCGTCGTCCTGTGTCTTTTCGTGCATCACACGCGCATCCAGCGCGGCGGCGGTCAGGTTGGTCGCCGCAGTAATGGCGTGAATATCACCGGTCAGGTGCAGGTTGAAATCTTCCATGGGAATGACCTGTGAATAACCGCCGCCTGCTGCGCCGCCTTTGATGCCGAAGGTCGGACCCTGTGAAGGCTGGCGAATGGCGGTGATGACCGTCTTGCCTAAATGCGCGCCCAATGCCTGGGATAGACCGACCGTGGTGGTGGTCTTGCCTTCGCCGAGCGGGGTGGGGGTGATGGCGGTCACATCAACATATTTGCCGTTGGGACGGTTCTTAAGGCGGTCCAGGATCTCAAGTTTGATCTTGGCTTTGTAAGGGCCGTACAGCTCAAGCTCGTCATCGCGGATGCCGAGTTCAGCGGCGACCTGCATGATCGGCTTGACCACCGCCGCCTGGGCGATGTCAATATCTGAGGGGACCGGGCGCAGCAATTTCAGGGGTGTGGCTTTGAACTTGGGGGCGGCTTTCTTGACGACTTTCTTTGCCTTCGGAGCGGCTTTCGCGGCCACAGCTTTTTTGATGACTTTCTTGGGGGCGGCTTTTACGGGCAGAGCCTTTTTAACAACTTTCTTGGTCTGCACAGCGGGCTTCCCAGCCTTGGCTTTGACGGTTTTTTTAGCGGTTTTTGCTTTGGTTGCCATAAAATCTCCTTATTAATTATATATAATTTAATCTTCTTATTATCCAGGGAAGTACTTAAAAAAGCAAGAGAAGTTCGTCACTATTTTTGTCACTCGCTTAACAACGTGCCCACATTTTCGCCGTCCAGGGCGCGGGTCAGGGATCCGCTTTCTTCCGCCGAGAAAATTTGCACGGTCAAGCCCTTGTTCCTCCCGATCAGCCCCAGCATCTCATCGACCTTGGCTTTCATGCCGCCGGTCACATCGGTGCTGACCGAGCCGCCGATGCCCGCGCGCAATTGATTATGGTCAGCCAGTTGAATGTGTTTCACCAGCCGGGTGCGGTGCGGGAAGTCCGCCCAAACGCCCGCCTCAATGCCCGCCAGCAGGATCCGCGCCGGGGGCAGGTGGTTCGCGAGGAATGCAAAGACATCCTCGGTCGAGAGGATCGTCCCGCCGAGTGCTTCATCGAAGGCTACATCTCCATGCACCACCGGCAGTATATTCACATCCAGTGCTTTGCGTATAGCCGTAAAGTTGTGCGCCGTGACCCTGCGATTCTCCGAGACCATGGATGCCGACGGAGAGAACGGGATGGCAGGCACACCCGCTTCGAGCAGGGTTTGCATCACATGGCGCGTCAGCTCTGCCGCCTGAAAGCGCACTTCGGCAAAACCCTTCCAATATTCGCTTTCTTTTTCCGCGTCAATTTTCCCCGCACCGGACTGCCGCAGGGCGGCGATGCCCTCGCGCGTGCCGTACTTCTTGGCGGTCGGATGACCAAAGGAACC
This sequence comes from Anaerolinea sp., assembly GCA_020047815.1. Lineage (GTDB taxonomy): Bacteria > Chloroflexota > Anaerolineae > Anaerolineales > Villigracilaceae > Villigracilis. The sequence continues at coordinate 15,081 of JAIFNG010000079.1, read as the reverse complement.
GGAGCCATGCCCCAGGATCATCACCAGGTCGGGGTTTGCGTGTAGTGCCGCCTTGATCTCCAATGCCAGGTCGGTTAATTTATTGAGTCTCGGGGTGGATGGCTTGTCCTTGTCGGTGATCAGTGACCCGCCTAATTTGAGGTAGATGATTTCTTTTGTCATGCGGGCATTATAACGGTTAACGGCTTGGGGCCGGTCATAAATTTTAATTTCACAAGGTGAAATATACGCAAGGCTATCGCAGGAATAAAGCCCCTGCTCATGACATGAAAGTCCAGCGGGCTGAGGCATGTGTATAGCGTTGACGCAGCTATGTCGCAAGGTTTTATCCGCGTTTTCAGCACTCGTCCGCGTCCCAATTTTTTAGATAAAGTGATGCCTTAAGGTTTTATCCGCGTCATCTGCTCTCGTCCGCGTCCCAAACTTTTAGATGAAGTGATGCCCAAATATACAATTTGTACCTGATTTCAGTATATAATCTTATTTATGGATATACATGCCGGGGTGATCGCTGCATCAATTTTGATCGTAATCGCTGCTGTGCTGGCCATGCGTGCCGCGATCCGCATCATGCAGTCTGCACGGAAATTGTCCTTTTATAGTCTGCGGCGCATGCGCAATGCAAACGCCTGGAGATTATTCTTCCTTTCGTTGTTCCTCATAGCTTGTTCGGTCTGGCTGCCCGTCTTTGGCGAGCCGACGATCTACACGTATTTTCCTCCATCCCTCACGCCATCGCTGACCCCCACCATCACGCTCACTCCGACCATCACGCTCACTCCCACCATCACCGTTCCGCCTACCAGAACGTTAACGCCCGCAGTCTCCAACACGCCCACCCTCACCCTGACCCCATACCTGCCGGTCGCCATAGAGGCGCTGTTCGAGGGAGTGATCACGCCCAACCCGGATGCGCTTTTCACCGCGCTTCAATTTTCAACCCGCTTTGACGGCACCAATCCCATCGACCCGCAGACCGTCTTCGAGCTGCCCATTGAAAATATGTACGGCGGATTTGATTACAATAACCTGATCCCTGGTGTGCAGTGGACGGCGCTCTGGTATCACGATGGGCGCCTGATCTGCTACGAAACCCAGCCCTGGAACGGCGGCACCGGCGGAATTGGCGGCTATACCGAATGCACCAACCCGATTGGCGGCTGGCAGGTGGGTGAATATGAGGTACAAATTTTCATGGGCTATGACTGGAAGGTGATCGGGCGCTTCATCTTAAAGGAGTCAGCCGATGCCACCCCCACCAGCACACCGACCTTTACGCCCATCCCCACTTCAACGGCACCATAAATATCCAGGACCCGGCAGGTTTCAGGGGGAAGACAGGGGGCTGAATAGTTCTGCCCAATACCCATCATCACAGGAGAGTTCCCCATGACCGAAAAAGCATTCCAGGATTTTTACCCCGAGTACTTCTCGCATTGCTACGGCTGCGGCAGCATCAATGAACTGGGCAATCAACTTAAAAGTTTTTGGGATGGGGATGAGACCGTTGCGCGTTTTCAGCCCAGACCTTATCACACCGCCATACCGGGTTATGTCTACGGCGGCTTGCTGGCGTCCTTGATCGATTGTCACGGCACAGGTACCGCTGCCGCCGCCGGCTACCGTGCCGAGAACCGCGCCATGGACACCGAGCCGCCCCTGCGCTACCTGACCGCCTCCCTGCATGTCGATTATCTCAAGCCCACCCCGCTCGGCCCCATTCTCGAAGTGCGCGGACGGGTCAAGGAAGTGAAGGGACGCAAAGTGATCGTCGAAGAATGGATCACAGCCAATGGCATCACCACCGTCCGCGGTGAACTCGTCGCCGTCCAGGTCCCCGAGAGTCTGGTGCAGGAGCTGCTGGGGGGTTGAGTGGATGCCCCCATTAATTTGAGCTCAATGAAGTTCGATCAGAGTTAATCCCTTATATCACCACGAAAAATACGAACCACACGAAAAAGTTCAAAACCTTTTTTCTTTTGTTCGTGTCTTTGGTGTCGTTCGTGGTCAAATATTTTTTCAGCTTATTTAAACAACCGCCCGATCAAATTTACCAGGATGGTCAGCAGGATCGAGACCAGGATCGAACTGACGATCGGGAAATGGAACGAGCCATTCCTGCCTTCAATGTGGATGTCACCGGGCAGGCGTCCGAGCGGGATGCCAAATTTTGCGGCAAGATAAACGCCCCCGCCGATCAGGAAGACCGCAATTCCAACCAGCATTAAAGTTCGCGCAAGGGTTTCCATAATTCGGTCCTTGATCTTTTTCTCTCTACTATGCAAGCACCGTCCCGAAGGTTAATTTCAAGGTTTTTTAATTGCCTGATGACAACCTTCGGGACGTTTTTTCTAATAGCATAAACCATCGGCGCCATCTCACAGCAGCCTTGCCTGACCCTGTTCGATGTAGGTGTATCCCAAATGTTCATACGCTGATTTGGTGGCGACACGTCCCTGCGGGGTGCGGTCGAGGAAACCGAGCTGCAGCAGGTACGGTTCGACCACGTCCATGATGGTGTCCTGTTCTTCGCTGATCGAGGCGGCAATGGTGTTCAAACCGACCGGTCCGCCGTTGTATTTTTCAATGATGGTCTTCAGCACACGGCGGTCCACGTCATCCAGACCGAGCGGGTCCACCTGCAGCAGGTCGAGCGCTTCGCGGGCAACATTTTTGGTGATCACCCCGTCCGCGCGCACCTGGGCAAAGTCGCGCACCCGGCGCAGCAGTCGCAGCGCCACACGCGGAGTCCCCCGGGCGCGGCGCGCCATTTCGGTCACGCCTTCCGTTTCGGCTTGCACCTTCAACATACTGGCGGCGCGGGTCACAATGGCTTGCATGGCGGGCAGGTCATAATAATCGAGGCGGTAGACTGCCCCAAAACGCGCCCGCAGCGGAGCGGTCACCAGCGCCAGGCGGGTGGTTGCGCCCACAATGGTGAAGCGCGGCAGTTTCAAACGGATGGAGCGCGCCGAAGGTCCCTTGCCGATCACAATATCCAGCGCGAAATCCTCCATGGCGGGGTACAACACTTCCTCCACTGCGCGTCCCAGGCGGTGGACTTCATCAATGAAAAGCACATCCCCCGCCCGCAGGTTGGTCAAAATGGCGGCCAGGTCGCCCGCGCGCTCGATGACCGGTCCCGCTGTCACCTTGACATTGACTTCCATCTCATTGGCCAGCACATGCGCCAGGGTGGTCTTGCCCAGACCGGGAGGTCCATAAAAGAGGACGTGGTCGAGGGCTTCACCGCGTTTGCGCGCCGCCGCGATCAGGATCGATAAATTCTCCTTGACCTGGTCCTGTCCGATCAGGTCGTTCAGCTTCTCGGGACGGAGGGCATTGTCCACGCGGTCATCGGGCTTGGATTCGGGGTCGAGGGGACGGGAGGATTTTGTCATGGTTGGGATTATAACAAAGACTAATTTTTATTCATAAATAATGTTCTTAAAAAAGTAATCCATCAGCCTTTCGACAAATTCCACGATCACAATATTGGGTTTCTCCGCCTTTATCAGATCAAGATAATCAGACATTTCAGCGTCTTGATAGGGCAGGGATACGGTTCGACTAAAAGCGGTCTCCATATAATTGGACAGGCAGGATTCATAGAAAGAATCATGAAAGATCATGAGATTGGGACCGTCCATTTTTGAATTAACAACCACATGCGGGGATATCCGGGTTTTATCCATGGACGCTGCAGGGACAATGGAAACTCCAGTATCAAAATTTGGAACCACACCTATCGTATCCTCCTTTACTTTCAATCCCAATATATTGGGAATATCACGCAGGTCGTCCTGGAGGAAAATCATATTGAAATCCTTGATCGGATGAACTCGAAGCTCCGGATGGGATGCTGCGAGCCTGGAAAGGATTTCTTCATACGCATAATATGCGCCGGCACAATTCCAATGGGTATCTGTCTTGTAATAGACCTGGGACTCCATGCTTGCGCGTTCCAATGCTAGTCTCAGGTCCAGCACTTTGATATTCGTATTTATGTTCAAATATTCGACAAGCCGGTCCACACTTGATACCTGACCAATCACAGGTATTTCATCAGGCATATATTGGGGGTAGGTGGTGCTTTTATCCGGGGGAATAACCAGCAAAAATGTCCCCCCATATTGTTCGACCATGTTTTCCATTCGCTGAATTTCACTGCTCAATCTCTTCATGCTCCGGAGATTGATCGGTGATGTTTTTTGATACTCCTGTATGCTTCTATCCCCTGTATAGAACATCCATCCGTCACTGCCTATGACCGCAAACTTAAACACCCTGTCTCCCATCAGGTATTTAAATTGATTAACAGCTTTTATTAAACCCTTCCTCCATAAAAATATTTCCGGGATGGTGGATAAGGTCAACTCCGAAACAAAGAGTTGACCGATCAGCATGGTGAAGATGGCAGTCAAAAAAAACAGCGAATAGCCTTTCTGCCATGGTTTGTTGTTCACGGGACTCCTTTGCCAGTTACCTTACATCGCGTGTGATCAGTGTGAAGAAATACTCAATATGTCTTTCAGCAAATTCAACCAGGACGACATCCGGTTTTTCAGAATCGATCACATCCAGATAATCAGCCAGCAGGCTTTCGCCGTAATGCGAGAAAATGACGCGGCTGAACTGGGGTTCAATGAATTGGTGCAGGCATTCGGGATAGAACGAATCGTGGATCACCAGCGCGCGCGGCAGGCTGGTTTGTGAATTCACCGCCGTCTGCATCGCCGCGTAGGGTGGATACGGCTCATGCGACAGACTGCCCGCCGCGATTTTTGGCGTGAGGGTGATGCTCTCTTCCTGCAGGGTCAGACCCATGGCGCGGGAGATATCCAGGGTGCCATCCAGCATGACCCCGGTTTCATAGGCGGATAACGGCAGGGACTGCACTTCGGGATGGGCAGTGCTGACCTGTCCCAGTATTTCATTCGCGGCATGGTATGCGCCCAGGCAGTTCCAGTGCGCGTCTGACTTGTAGTAAATTTGCGCCGACCGGCTGGCTGCAGTGAACACGGGGCGCAGATCCACCAGGTTCAATTTGGTGTTCTTCTGCAGGAATTCCATCAACTGGTCGAGTCGTGATGTCTGACCGATGACCGGGATCTGTGCGGGCATATATTCGGGATAGATCGTGTTCTTGTCAGGTGGGATCACTACCAGCAGCATCCCGCCGTAGGCGGCGGTATGTTTATCCAGTGAGGTCAGCACCTGTGCCAAAGACTGCAGGCGCCGGGGTCCGATCGGCGCTGTCTTTTGATAATCGTGGATGCTGTAATCCCCGGTATAGAACAACCAGTCCTCCCTGCCCCGCAGTCCTTTATTAAAGATACTGTCCCCCGCCGTGTAACGGAAGGCATTGATCTTTTCGATCAACGGCAGGCGCCACAGAAAACGGTCTGATATGGAATCAAGCTGCAGGTCCGGGGCGGTCAACTGCAGCAGCAGGACCGAGAAAAAAAGGATCGAGAAGAGTGTCGAATGGATGTTTTCGGCGGCTGACTTTTTCATGACACCATCTCCCGCAGCGGCAGGCTAGAACGTGCCATAGATCCCCGGTTGAAAAGCGGCGTTGGCGGTCGAGGCAATGGCTGCCAGCAGTAAAAAGGCAAGCCACAGGTCGTATAACACCTGGAGCGGAAGCCGGACGGCGGGCTTGTTCTGCGCGAACTGATCGGTATATTTTTGAAGCCAGCCCCCAATGGGCAACGAAAGCAGAACTCCAGCCGCCAGCGCCATCACAAAGGTCGGTTCAATGATCGGCAGCGGGCTGGTCAACTCGAAGGGCAGTACCTTAAATCCGCGCATGTCACCCGCCAGCCGCTGCAGAAAGTCCAGTGCGAAGTCAGGGGATGGAGAGCGGAAGAATACCCAGCCGAGCAAAATGACCCCCAGCGCATACAGGTGCTGAAGCGGCGCCCAGGCATTGCGCAGTTTCTTCCCTGCCGCGGTCGATTCAAAAATTAAAGCCAGTCCGTGGATCAAACCCCAGATCAGGAAGTTGCGCGTCAAGCCGTGCCACAATCCGGTCAGGGCAAAGACTACCAGGATGTTGAACGGCTGACCGAGCCAGCGCAGGCGGCGCCTTTCCAGCGGATAAAAGACAAAATCGCGGAACCACGAGGAAAGCGAAATATGCCAGCGCCGCCAGAAGTCGCCAATGCTTTTGGAGAGGTAGGGGAAGTTAAAGTTTTCGATAAACCGGAAGCCCATCATGCGCCCGACCCCGATCGCCATATCGGTATAGCCCGAGAAATCAAAATATAATTGCAGCGCGTAACTGATGACCACCAGCCAGGCGATGGACGGCAGAATGACGGGTGAATCAAGGTTGAAGACCGGCGTGACCACCCTGGCAAGTGTATCGGCGATCAAGGCTTTTTTGGCAAAGCCGCGGATGAAGCGCCGGATGCCGTCTGCCATGTCCTGCGGCTCGACTTGAATATTGTGGATCTGTTCACGCAGTTGACGATAGCGTGTGATGGGTCCGACTGGAATTTTTGGGAACAACAATAGATAAAAGGAAAATGCCGTCACGTCCGGTTCGTATTCAGAGGCTCTGCCGTAGACCTCGACCAGATAGGCAATGACCTGAAAGGTGACATAGGAAAGCCCCAGCGGATATTTGACCCCGCTCCACAATTTGAATCCGATCAGCAGGACAAGGTTCAGCAGGATGCCCGCCCACAGTAATATGAAAGCGGCGCGTCCTCCGCGCCAGTGATGAATACCCCGCGCCAGCAGGTACGCGCTCAGGGTCAATCCCACGAGCAGCGGCACGTAATTCAAATTTCCCCAGGCATAGAACAGCAGACTGCCCGCAATGCCCACGATCAGCTTGCCCCGCCCGCGGACGAGGGTATAAATGATAATGAAAACCGGCAGGAATAGGAAAAGGAAGATGGGTGAATTAAGATCCATCGGGTTGTGACAGCCCCCGATTCAAGGATCTCTGCGCGCAGGTGGCTTTGCTCATGACCCGGGATTATAAACTGAAAAATGACAATTCACGCTGCTTGTCGTTTCGACCGCAGAGAGAAACCTTGCTTGATCGCGGTGAAGGTTTCTACCCTGCGGGCACGATGTCCTCGAAGAGCACTCGTCGAACACCTGTCCCGGCATACTTCCGGGAATGACAAATTGAAGGGCGCTCGTCGAGGAGATAATTCACCCTATTTGTCGTTTCGACCGAAGGGAGAGAAACCTTCCGGTCCGGTTTTTCCCTGGCACCGCCCGCCAGGGCAGGTGTGGCGGTGCGGCAATCTGCTAAAGGCTGGAAATTCCCTATAATTAACCGGGGATTCGTTTCGCGAAAAATGCTCTCACAAGGACATTTATACGGCAGGGAAAATTAAAAAAACCACGCAGGGATGACAATTTCTGTGTCATCCCTGCGTAAAAAGTCGCTCTTCGGCAGCCTGGCGGTCATGACCATAAATGGTATTTATGACTTTAGACCCATGGCTTTGCGTCACCAGGTTTCCCTGGTTTTACCTTTCGGCAGCCGGTCAGTCTTGATCAATCCATATGGGGTTGATTTTAGATCCCTGACTTTGCGTCACCGCCTTTCGGCGGCTTTGCTATTTTCGGCAGTCTGGCAATCCTGGCTCAGTACAGCTTTAGACCCGTTGACTTTGCGTCACCGGGTTTCCCCGGTTTTGCTTTTTATCGGAGCTGATTCTATTTTTGCATAAATATATTTAAATTTCAATCAGACAATTGTTCTAAAAATAAAATTCTAATCTTCCTTTTAGGTCTTGCCCAGTCTGCCGCGCAAGCCGCTATTGAAAAGTTGCCTCGACCGTCATGCCCCATTTCAAACGCGGGTCGGGATCGCTGACGGTGATGCGCACGGTGTAGAGGATGTCTCCGCCCTGCTGGCTGTAGGCCTGGCTGATCTCTGTCACCGTACCGTTAAGCGACAGGTCGGGCAGGGCATCGGGTACCAGGATCACAGGCTGCCCAACGCTGATCTTCACCACTTCAAGTTCGGTGATGTCGGTGGTCTCAATGGTCCACTGGCTGAGGTCTGCAATGCTGATGGCGCGCGTCTCGGCGGTCACCTGTTCACCCGCCTTGACATTGATCTCCGCTACAACGCCGTTGAATGGCGCGGTGATGACGTAATTGGCAAGCGTATCTTTGGCGGCATCCAGGTTTGCTTTGGCAAGCGCCAGCTGTTCGGCGTTGGGTCCATCCTGGCTGATCTCATATTGATATTTGGCTTCAGCTTCGGCGGCCAGGGCGGCATCATACGCCGCGCGGATCTCATCGCGTTCGCGGATGTTCTCCTCCAGGTTGCGGATCGCCTGGTTCAAGTCCTCCTGCGCCCGTTCCAGGTCGTCCTCGGCATTCGTGCGGCTCGAGTTGTCTTCATCCAGATCCTTGTATTTATCAAAGTCATCCTGCGCTTCCTGCAGGTCTTCCTGCCGGTCCTCGACCGTGGCTTTGTCGTCTTCGATATTGTCTTCAATATTATCCACGTTCAGGTCATCCCAATCTTTTTCCGCCTCGGCCCGGGTGATCTGGGCTTCCATGTACACCTGCCACAAGCGGGCGCGTTCGCCGCTTTCATTGCGCAGCAGGGTATCGTAGGCGTTCTGGGCAATAACCACCTGCGCCTCGGCCCCGCCCGCATTGGAGAGGCGGACGAGGACATCGCCTTGCTCCACCGCATCACCGGCCTTCACCAGCACATCCTCGACCACGCCGCGCACCTGAAACGATAGGTTTGTACCGCGAATGGGCTCAAGCCGTCCTTCGCCCACTACCTGGTCCGGGGATACCACAGCGGCCGGTGTGGGGGTTGCCGCAGGTTGGCTGCTGCAGGCTGAAATGAGCAGCGCGAGGGCTGCGAACACAGTTATAAAATTGAGGATATTTTTTTTCATCAGGAACCTTCTTATTATTGTGATGTGACTGCGGGGCAGTCTTATAAATTTGCACAGAACCCTTTCGGCTATTCCATCTTATTCGTAAGCCAGCACTTCGCGGATGGTCAGGCGGGCGGCGTTGCGGGCGGGCAAAATGGAGCCAAGCACCGATAGCAGCAGCACCAATCCCAGCCAGATGCCGTACCCCAAAAAGGTGAAGACCACCTTGATCGGGGTCTGGAAGACAGCCGTACTGACTATATCTGAAAGCGCGTACGTGAACGGGATCGACAGGAAAATTGCCAGCACGAAGGAGATGAACCCGATCACCAATCCTTCCGCGATCACGGTCCGCATCACGGCCCGGTCGTCTGCGCCGATGGCGCGCATGATGCCGATCTCGCGCGTGCGCTCCAGGACGTTCATGCCCATGGTGCCGGTCAATCCCATCGCGCCGACGATGGCGGTCAGGATGGCCATGATCAGCAGGAAGATCACCAGCGTGTCGAGACTCTCCGAGGCGGTGTCCAGTGAGGACAAGCCCGATTCAGCCTTGCGGACTTTGAATCCCTGACTGCGGAAGTAGTGGTCCAGCTTTTCCGCCATGATCTCCTGCGTGGCGCGGTCATGTTGTTCGGTGACCACGCGAAAGGCATAGGAACGGTTGGCAAGGTTCGTGACCTGTGAGATGTATTCATACGGCGCGTATGCCAGAATGCCTTCCTGGTCTACGAACTTGAAGATGCCCACCACCTCCCACCACTCTTCGCGCCCGTTAATTTTAATGCGCAGCGCATCGCCGGGTTTCAGGTCCGGGAATGGGTCGAGCGCCGCCTCGCTGATCGCCAGTTTGCGGACGTCATCCTTGCGGATCCAGCGTCCCGCCGTAATGAGCGGGTTCACCAGTTTACTTTCTGCAGGCGGAGCCAGCACGTTGGCGTTTTCTGCCACGGACCCGTCGGGATAGATCAGTTCAATGCTGATGAACTGCCAGCCCTCCGCGTCCTGTACGCCGTCGACCTGCATCGCATATTGCTTCACTTCGCGCAGGCGGTACGGCTCATCAAAGTCAAGGGTCACATCGGCGCGGAAGTAACTTCCAATCGAACCCACGTAATCATGCAGGGTCACGCGCACGTTGAAGACCGCAATGAAGATTGCGCCGCCCATCGTCAGGGTAAAAAGGGTCAGTATCAAACGACCGCGGCGGCGGAAGGTGTTGCGCAGGGAGATGATGAACGGGCGCGGGAAATGGATGCCGCGCGCGGCGAACATGTGGGTCAGGCGCAGCAGCAGGGCATCAAACCACGAGACCTGCTCACGATCGTCATGCTTATGCGGTTTGTTCTCGTCACCGGTCAGGTCACCGCTCAGGGCGCGCAGCACGGTAATACCCGAACCGCTGATGACCGGCGCCAGCCCGGCAATGATCGGAACCAGCAAGCCGACCGCGATCTGGATCAACAGCGCCATCGGCACGATGCGGTAACCGAGCAGGTTGAACCGCAGGGTATCCGCCACGAACAATGCCAGTCCGTATGCGCCCTGCCCGCCCAGTGGAATGGCGATCATTAGTGCCAGGATGCCGAATGCCATGATCAGCGTGAAGTACATGGCAAAGACCTGGTTCTTCCTTCCGCCCACCAGTTTGATCACGCCGATATGCCGCAGATGCTGGCTTAAAAGGGCGCTTAGGGTGTTGGCGATCAGGGAACTTGAAAGGAAGACGATCAAGATCCCAAGCGCCAGCAAAATGCCGAGGATGGCGTTCACCGTATCGCCCATGGGGTGTTTGTGCGTTTCAGAAAAACGGGTGCGGGCGACCGTCGTGCCGTTCTTTTCCAGTTTATCCTTTAAGTCCGCGCCCACCTCGCGGATGTGGACAATATTGTCCTGGTCTTCGGCGACCGTTACATAGGCGCGGTTGAACAACTCGGGCTGGCGCAGGGTGGCGAGCGTCTTCATGTCGATGTAGGCAAAGGGCGGCGCAAGAAAATCACCCGCGCCGGTTGATACATCCTGCACAATGCCGACCACCTTCAATTTTTTGGTCATGCCGTCGGATACTTCAAAGAGCAGTTCATCGCCCACCGCTGCATTGATCTTTTTAAGCGCGTCCTTCTCCAACAGCACTTCATCCTTCTCCGCCTTGACCCCGCCTGAAACCGGAACCAGTAAATTGACACGGTTCTCGTCAAAGTCCTCGACCGCCACCACATCCAGTGAGACCCATGCTTCACTGCCCGTTTTTTGCACGCGGAAGTTGACCACGCGCCGCGCCTCTGCTTCGCCCACCCCGCGCTGGTTGCGGATGGAGGAGAGTACGTCGTCATCGAAGTTTTCCGTCCGCAGTTCAACATTGGCGGGATGGTTCGCGGCATACGAGGCGCTCATGTCGTTGGAGATGATCTGGTACGCGCCCGAGATCACCCCGATCGAAAATACGCCCACTGCAATGGAAAAGACCACCAGCAGTGTGCGTGCCTTGTTATCCCACAGGTCATGTAAAACTTTACGCCATCTTGGTCGCATATTTCTCTTCTACTTCAATCCATCTCTGGAACGAATCAATTTTTATTCTCATGTCTTTTAGCAGTCCGGCAAACCATCCTGCGCGATCATCATCTTCAACGCCACGCGTTGTGAAAATCGGATTTAATCGTACCACGCTCTGCGGTCGGTTTGAACAGAGCGGGATGATATTAATTGAATTGCAAACTGTTTACCAGAAAATCCATGAGCTGCAGGTTGGGCAGGAGATCGGCGGGATATTCTCCCTGTTCGAATTTACGGTTCATTTCATCGGCATCGCCTGCGCCCAGTTTGTAGACGATGGCTACATAAGCATTTTCAAAGGGAAAGACCGCGGATCTGTATACGATCTGCGGTTGACCTTCGTAGGTCCACGCTGCGGCTTTGAATCTGATAAAGCCGCGGATACCGTTGACTTCGATCTCGTTTGCCAGGCTGTGACTGCGGAGTGAGTCGCGGTCTGGCAGCTCAGCGAAGCGGTCATATTCAGTCCCTGTGATGAAGTCGTAGGTGGAGTAGAGCAGGAAAAGGTCACTCCAGCCTGCACCATGCTGGAAATTCTCAAAGCCAATACTGACCATCCGCCCGGTGGCAGGCATGGTTGCACTGTCCCAATCAGCATTTACATAGGGTGCGCCTATTTGGAGCGGAAGGCAAATAGATCGAATGCCCATCAGGTTGAGATAGCCATTCCACTCCCCGGCGGATAACGCAAGGTGCGGCTTACCTCCGGTTTTGATGGCGCGCGCCTCAAAGGTTTCCTGGCATGCGAAGTCATCAGGCACATCCGTATCGGTTTCCACAACGGGAGTGGCAGCCGGTACCTGGGTGGAACGGGCGGTTTGGGAAATTCCATTGCAAGCCAACAGGACCACCAGCATGAAGGCTGAGATCATTGTTTTTTTCATGTTATACCTCTTCCACCTCGTTCACTTTTCACCAAAGTTTCACCTGTGATGTTGATGTAGCTGCAAGGAGGTGCGCCAGTGCAAAGGCGCATCCATCGCAACGACGTGACACACCCTGTTTGTCATTGCAGCTGAAGGGACAAACCTTGTTCCCGAATTATGTCACACTACCAGCAGGTGGATCGTGCGCGCCTTACGTTCTCGCCGCTCTGTGATCCCTGACCCGGTGCTCTTCGAGCCGTGTCTGCACGATCCGGCCAACGGCTTCGGCGGTGATCGGAGATTCATTAATGACCCGCATAAAATCTGCGCGGGGGATGATCACCACCTCCGCCGGTCCGCTGCCGCCGGCGCGCACATTGGCGATCGATCTTCCGCCGCCCATTAATTCCACTTCTCCAAAATACTCACCCCGGCCCAAATTGGAGACAACATACTCCTGGTTCATCTCGTCCAGCAGCACCACATCCACCTGACCCTTGCGGATCATAAAGAAATGGTCCACCGGTTGGTCGCGCGGGATGATGGTCTCGCCGGGCTGATATACCCGCTCGGCGGCAATTTTTGTGAATTCAAGCATGTGGCGGTGACGTAACTGCGGCAGGCATTTGGAGACCGTTTCGTCAATCATCTCACCGTCTGAAATAATGATGTTGCGGTGGGTGCGCGAAGTGAGCGAGGGGTCATGCGTGACCATTACCACGGTCTTGCCCTGCGCCACAAAGCCTTCAAACAACTGAATGATGGTATCCGCCGAACGGGTGTCGAGGTTGCCGGTCGGTTCATCGGCCACCAGCAGGGGCGGGTCACAGGCCATGGCGCGCGCAATGGCCGCCAGCTGCTGTTGTCCGGTTGAGACCAGCACGGGCAGTTTGAGCGCGAATTTTTCCAGACCCACCAGGGTCAACAATTCCATGGCGCGTTTGGGGCGTTCGTCAAAGTCATACAGGTCCACGTAATCCATCGGCAGCATCACATTCTCCAGCAGGGTCAACATGGGCAGCAGCTGGAAGAACTGGAAGACGATGCCTAAATTTCTGCCGCGCCATTTGGACCGCTGGCTTTCGGTGATGCCGGTGTAAATGTCCATGCCGTTGACGATCACCTGACCTTCAGTGGGGTGGTCAATGCCGGTCACCATGTTCAGCAGGGTTGACTTCCCGCTGCCCGACTTGCCGACAATGGAAACGAACTCGCCGCGCTGGATGGTCAGGTCAACCCCTTTGAGGACGATGAATTCACCGGCGGCATTCGAGAAGGTTTTGACGATGCCGTGCAGTTCGATCATGGCCTGGGAGGCGTCAGTCTGGGCGGGCTCAACCTTCAGCGCAGCACGCAGCGGGGATCTTTTCATTTCTGCCCCGCTGTTGTTCTGTCAAAGTTTAAAGCATCCTGCCCGTTCTGTAACTCCCCATCGGCAATGGTCAGGCTGCGTGAAAAGCGGCTGGCAAGCCCCATGTCATGGGTCACCATGATGATGGTCTTGCCCTGGTCGTGGACAAGATGTTCAAAGACATCAAAGATATGGTCGGCGGTCAGCGAGTCAAGACTGCCGGTCGGCTCGTCCGCCACCAGGATCAGCGGGTCGTTGGCGAGGGCGCGGGCAATGGCAACCCGCTGCTGCTGTCCGCCTGAAATGAACGCGGGCAGTTTTTGGGCATGTTCTTCCAGCTCCACCAGCTGCAGCAGTTCCATGGCGCGCTCACGCGACCTGCGCGGGTGAAAGTTGTTGGAAAGGTCCATCGGCAGCATGATGTTTTCGAGCAGGTTCAGCATGGGCAAAAGCTGGAACGATTGATAGATCACGCCCATGTTCTTTCCGCGCCACAACGAGCGCGCATCCTCACTCATGTCGTGGATCGATAATTTCCTGCCGTCGGCGCGTTCCGCCACCAGCACTTCCCCTTCGGTCAGCTCATCGACCCCGTTGATCATATTAAGCAGGGTTGATTTGCCCGCGCCGGATTTGCCCACGATTCCAAGGAACTCACCCCCGCCCACTTTGAGATTAATGTTTTTCAACGCGGGAAAATCACCCGCCGCGGTGGAGTAGGTCTTGGATACGTTATTTAACTCGATCAAAGATGTGGAACTCATGATAATTTATTGTACCGCCATTGTGGGGTTCGATGCAAAAGGCGGGCTGACGAATGATCGGCAATGGTTAGCAGGCAGCCACCCCCGTTTTGTGGTTTCACCTGAACTTCAGGACGTCCTATCCATAAAATCCTTCAATTGTTGACGGTAATTTATGAAAGCTTTTTGCCCGGCCGATGTCAATTTGCAGACTGTCAATGGGATCTTTCCCTTGAAGGTCTTTTGGATCTTTACATAGCCGGCATCCTCGAGTTTGCTGAGATGGGCGGAAAGGTTTCCCCTGGTCAGGCCTGTTTCGCGCTGCAGGAACAGGAAGTCAGCGCTTGCCACGGTGGATAGGATCGTAATGATCAGCAGCCGCGCAGGCTCGTGGACCATGCGGTCCAGGTCATTGATGTTGCGCAAGTCATCGCTCATTTTCATCCCCGGGTATCAATGGATTTTCGCGCAGATACTTCATTAAGGTCAGTCCGCCTGAAACCGCGAAGGCAATGCCCATCAGTCCATAGTACAGCCCCAGGTTATATCCTTGAGCGAGACCGCTGATGGACAACACGACCCCCAGCGCCACAGAGACCATGCTCAGGAAATAGAACCGTCCGATCCCGGAAGCCCAGCCCTGCTTCACGATCAGGATGACAGCCACCAGCAGGCCGGTCAAAGCG
>JAIFNG010000040.1 GCA_020047815.1 Anaerolinea sp. | reverse complement strand
CGCCCTTGGGGATTTTCACCTCCGCCTTACGAGCGACCATCTCGCCCCACGTCACCGTCGCCGCCAGACCATCCTCCAAACCGAATTCCGTTTGCAGCAGTTCATGCACGCCGCGCACAATATAAGACACCACCGGCTTGGGTGTATAAAACACCCCGCGCTGCACTTTCAACGCCTTATCATAGGCTTCCAAAAAATCTTCATAAAAACGGATGACCGGGTCTTCGCCCTCGGCGCGGTTGTTAAAATCGCGCAAAATGGCGGGCAGGTCGGTCTCGTCACTGCGCAGCAACTCCACCACATCCTGAATGCCCAATTCATCAAAGTCGATCCCGTTGTGCCCGCGCTGCGCGCCCTTTCGTCCGCCCGCGTGTAAAAACGTCCCCAGCATTTCCTTTAAAAATGGATTGGTGACGGGCACCATATCGGTGATATTCTCCGCCACCAGCGCGGTGCCGCCCCCTCCGCCCGACATATCTGTGCGTGAAATGGCGGCGGTCAACAGCCCGTAGGTGATGGTCTGCGCGTATGTATCGGCAAATTGCTCTTCGGTCAGGTCATGGATCAACGCGGTCTGAAACGCCTTGTGCAGTTTGCGCAGGCGTCCCTTTTCGGTTTCGTGTTCCATGATCGTTTGTGCCGCCGCGCGGATCCTGCCTGCCAGTTCTGCCAACTGCCCCGCCAGCGCGTCTGCGGTCTTGATCACATGCCCGGGTTTGTGCTTGAACGCCTCCGCCCAGGTCTCGCGCCAGGCCTTCACATCCTTCGGGTTCTGGGGCCAGAGCAATTTCTCCTTTAACGTCTTCGTCACGTAGTCGATCTTCAAGACCGCATCCGCCCCATCCCAACCGAGCACCCGCAGCGTCGGCAAATCCTCCGCCTCTTGATGGAAGTGGGCAAAGGTGATCTCGCGCTGGTCGGCCTTCTCATTCCCCACCGCTGAGATGAAGAGCAGGTCATCCAAATTCCATGTTGCCTGATGGGCATTTCCGCCCCGCTTCTTTGCCACCAATTGGTTGAGGATGCGGCGCATGACCGTAATGGGCAGTTTTTTCTGCTCAAAGTCGATCCAGAAAATGCCCCAGGGCTGTCCCGCCACCAATGGGCGCAGCTGCTTTGCCGCCCGCACCTTCACCGCCGAATCCTTATCCAACCCCAACTCATCAGGCTCATAATCAAAAGTCAGATTCTCCGCATCCTCCTCATCCACCGGCCAGCCGAGGTCGGTGCGCAAATATTTGATGAGCTGCGGAAAGTTCTTAATGGTTTGGATGTTGGTGGGCATAGATTCTCCATGATGTCATTGCGAGGGCGATTTTTCTTTTTGCCCGAAGCAATCCCCATATTCGAGGAGATTGCTTCGCTCGAAGGCTCGAAGAAAACTCACTCGCAATGACATGCAAATTGTTGTATAATGAATTAGCCAGCGGACAAAACTCGGCTCCATGCCGTGAGGAGACCCCACTGCGGTGGAGTAGCCCTATATCCCTGGCAAGGTATTATCCCAAGCCGCTCAATGTGAGCGGCTTTTTTTGTGTGTAATAACAGCCGTAAGGATGTTCGCGTTTGTCGTCAAGGTCCTGAACCAGGCTGAATTGGGACCAGAGAAGTTCAAGATAGCGATCCTCGCGGCGTTCATAAAAGCGTTGCAGCACCCACAGAAAATAATCCACTGCCTGCAATCCGCCGTTCTGGGGCGGGGTTTGCGCAATCACATTTAACGCCGCGTTACTTTGAATGCCCCATTTGTGCGCGAAGCGCTCGCGTGCAATTTCCAGCGCGGCTTGCAGGGCATCTGTCCGATCCTGCGCGCCGCGTTTGGAGAAGTGGACTTCATAGGCGTCGTCTTTGTGCAACAGACCCTTGAAAAGCGACCTCACCATATAGTCGTACAATTCATTGGGCTGATAGCGATATGTCCCATCGCACTCACGCCGTTGCACCGCGTAATCAGCGACTGCGCTTTTGTCCCGCACCGCGGCAAAGAATCGAAAACTTTGCTGGCTGAGATAGGCAAAGACTTCGCGTCTCACTTCGGGGACATCGTCCTTGGCGTGGAACGCCAGGGCGGTCTTTTGCGCTTTGGGCTGCATGGATGGGACTTTTTTGAAGTAGGGGTCTGCCAGTAATTGCGCCCGCATGGAGTTCAATTCCTGCGAGAGGCGATCCGGGTCAGGCACATCCAATATGCCAAGAATGAAATACCGCGAACAACCCTCTTCGCCCAATCGCAGGCGTCCCTTTTTACTAAATAGATTGCCATCACCTGCTTCATCCACAAAGTAATAACGCTGAGGAGCGGGGTCACTTAAGCGGGGTTTCTTCATTAATTCAACTCCATCCACGCCTTCAATACGGGATTCTGTCCCATCGGCGCCTGCCTTGGGCGTAGATAATTCTTATTGATGAATTTCTCGATCTCCTTGCGCACCTCCATCAATGTCTCTTGTGAAGTCAAACAGCGCCGCGGTGTCTCAGGCTCAGACTTGATGACCTTATTGATCTGGTCAGGGTCTTCGATCACCTTCTGGCTCTCGATCTCATACAAGAACCATTGCGCCGCACCCGTATTTAAACTCCACTCCCCGTTTCTGTCTGGACCTGGAATTTGGTAGCAAAAGAATGCAGCCTTTACGCCACTGGCAGGATTCTCTTTTCCGCTGAACAAGCGCAAGGGCATGTTTGCCAGTTTGGTTTCAAGGTCTGGATGTGCGGCAAGCAAGTCACGATACATCAGGCGCATTTCCTCGGTTGGGGAAGTCTGTCCCTCGTAAGCCAGGTTGAATTCCTTTAACGCCTGAAAATGATCCTTGGGGGTCAATAATTGCGAACCTTCAATACCGAAGATCTTTGAAATGCGCAATGCCTTATG
This sequence comes from Anaerolinea sp., assembly GCA_020047815.1. Taxonomy (GTDB): domain Bacteria; phylum Chloroflexota; class Anaerolineae; order Anaerolineales; family Villigracilaceae; genus Villigracilis. Next base: position 4,297 of record JAIFNG010000040.1, on the reverse strand, counting down.
AGCCACACGCTGGTAAAGTCTGAGGAGGTCGTCCAGCTCATGGGGCGGCAGGAAGTTCCAAAAATATACATGGCCGCGCATGGCGCGCAGGTCAGGATGATCGTTCAACAAGGCTTCCTCGGTGCGCGGGTCAAGGCGGCGGTCAACGCGGCCGATGCGCTGCATCAGGCGCACGGGATTCCAGTGCAGGTCGTAATTGATCATCAGCGAGGCATCCTGAAGGTTCAAGCCTTCTGAAAGCACATCCGTGCTGACCAGCACCCGAATTTCCTTGCGGTTGTTCAATGTCAACTCAGCCGAAGATGAGCCGTTGTAATAAGGCGCAAAAGCGGTGATGGTTCCGCTGCGATCGGCATGCGTGCCGTCAATTTCCTCCACTTCCTGAATGCCAGCATCCTTGAGCTGCTTCTCAACATAGCGGGCGGTGTCTCGATATTCGGTAAAGATCAAAACTTTTTGGGTACGCAAGAGCGGGTCTTCCTTGAGCAATTTAATCAATGCCTGCACCTTATCGTCGGTCGCTGCCGAGAAATCGCTCAGATCATCCAGGAAGGTGATAAGTTGATTCAAATCCGCATAGGTTTCGTCGAGGATCGTGTCCACGTCACATGCACTGCGATCCAGTTTTTTTATTTTCTCCAAAATTTCAACCGGAATGGCAGTGTCATCGTCAAGGTCTTCGCTTTCATCATCACCGTTACGGTGCTGTTTGATGCGCCCCAATAATTCCTCATGCTGATTCTTCCAGCGTTCCAGAAGTTTTTTCTCGGTGGGCTTCTCACTGTGGACCTCGATCCAGGCGATCAGTTTCAGAAACAAGCCTTCGCAAGTTGCGCGAAATGCCCACGCAGAACTCTCGAAGCGTTTCAATAATTGAATGCGGATGAGTCCAACCACCTGCTCCTGCCGTCCTTTTTCAAATTCAAATTCCTGATTTGTTTTCAGGTTATCAAGAGTAAGTTGGTTTGGATAGCCCAACGGGTTATAAATGGCGAGGCTCAATAGCGGCTTCTTTTTATTGAATGCTTTTTCAATATCATCAAGCAATCTGCCGTAGGTTTTCTTCAGGGAATAATCTGCAACTTTTGGCGGTTCACGAACGGGGAATGCAACCGCAACGCCTGTGTCCTGCTTCTGGCTTTTCTTGGCATAGGCACGGCTGCGCTGTACGACGATGGCGCGGTACAGATCATCCCGGCTCAATACCTGTTCCGCTTCGGCTGTGCTGAGACTTTCTTTTCCACCGCCTGCAATTTTTGCAAGCGCACCTTCCAATCCTCTGAAATGTCCGGCAAGTGAATGGATGCCGAGTGAATGGAAATAATCCGCCTGGCGGCGTGAAAATAATTCGATCAGGTGCTGCAGGTCGAGTGTGCTGTTGTTGATGGGGGTCGCTGTCAGGAAAAATAATTGCTTGCCCTCGACCATGTCATACAGTTTGCGGTATGAATTCGATGCCTGATTGCGGAAGTGATGCGCCTCATCAATAATGATGACATCCGCCTGCTCCTTGAGTTCCTCCATTTTTTGTGTGTATTCACCGCCGCGCAGAAGATCGGTATGGCTATAGATCACAAAATTACTGAACGTGCCGGATAGCCCGGGCAGAAACTGACGGATCTTTGCCTCCCATACGGGTCCCTTGGCTGATTTTGGAACGATCAGAGCAACTCGTTTTCGGTCGCGCAATAATCTTTCAATCAGCATCAGCCCAATAAAGGTTTTTCCAAGACCCACGCTATCGCAAAGCAAAGCGCCATTGAATTGGTCCGCCATTTTCATCAGTGCGTGATAACCCTCTTTCTGGTAATGGTCGATCACGGGGTACATTTTTGACTCGCCGCGCTCCCATTCGCCAACGGTCATCTCGTGTCCCTGAAAGAATTCAAACAGCGATTTCATGTACACTTCAAACGGCGTATATTCTTTAGTGTGCCTTTCAACAACCTTGAGAATTTCAGGTGTCACATCTTCCGCTTCATCCCAATATTTTTCATACCAGGCTTGCAGTTCTTCCACATCGTTGCGAATGCGAACATTTAATTCAACATTATTGGTCAACCCCTGATAGGTAAAATTACTTGAACCAACCAGGGCGGTCGAGCCGATCACGTCCATTTTGGCATGGGTGATATATGCCTTGGCATGAAATTTCCTGTCCCTGTAGACTTTGCATAAAATTTTCCCTGATTGCAAAGCATCCAGAATGGCAGGCACACCCGTCAGGAAATCGTTCTTCTCTTTTTCAAATTCAATACTGTCATCCAGTTTTTTCTTGACCCCATTTAACGCCTTTGCAAAAGCATCCTGTGTGCGTGCGCTCACTTCGTCCCCCATCAGAATACGGATATTATCAAGCTTTTGCCATTGCCCATCCAATGCCAGTAAGGCGGTGATCTCAAAATATCCGGTTGCAACATCCATCGCCTTCGAAATATCACACCAATCATGCAGGTAGCGCAGCGCCTTCCATTGTTCTTCGCTGTTATCCACAATGAACAGGTCCTGTCCGCGCACAATGGGTTTCGGCTTTTCTGTTTTTGATGCTGTTTTTTTTATCTCGCCCATTTGTGGCGGCGGGACATTGGGCAAGGATGGCTGTGATTTTGAAACATGCTTCTTTTTGTCTGCCATGAATGTGATCCTGGAAATAATTGTTTTTTTCTCTGATATTCAATTAACAAAACCGCCCGCGCAATCCATTGCGCGGGCGGTTGGGGTTTTATCACGGTGCATCTCCCCATCCGTTACGCGGTTGGAATCGCGTCTTACAGGTTGTTGCCCTTGGGCTTACCCTCAAGTATAGATAATATGTACAGATTGAACAAGGTGTAAATTCTCCTGAATATCATCTGCAAAGATATGCTGCGACAAACTGCATTTTGTCGATGATCCCCATTGGGATGGGTACGCTGTATCAGGCAGTATTTTTTAGATGCTCTTTCAGCCTTAATTGTTTATCCTGATCAGTCATAATACTTTCAGGATAAACCAGGTAATGGATCGAGCGTAACATTGGTCCTGAAATTGGTTTTGCACATTGGATACAGCGTGCTGGATTGCGGAACCGCCAAAGCCCGCCAAAGGGTGCTGGAAGGAGCATTTTTTCAAAACGCCAGCGGTGATACAGGTTCATTGTCCAGAGTGCCTTGCCCGGAAAGATCTCCTCGAACACAGGGTCGAGCATACTCCATACGAATGTGAGATTGCCCGCGTCATTGTAAAGGAACCCCTGGTCAGCAAACCCCGCGTGATATGGGTAGGGCTGATCGAAAATATGTTTCCTGCCACAACGCTTGCATTCGATGGAAAATAATTCAGGGGATGTCATCATATTGGTGTTTTTATCTATGCCAACGGTTCGCGCAGGCGGTCATTATGTCCGGGGGGGGGCATTGCATGCAATTTATCCACACGCGGCCTGATAAGTTTCCAGCACCTGGGTGATCTTCCATTCGATGACCTGGGCGGCGGTCAGGTTCGTTTTGCCCGCGTACTGGCTCAGGAGTGAATAGGGCAATTTTTGTTCCCCAAGGTTTCCCAGCAGCTGCTGCAATGCCGTTTGCACTTCGGCATCTGTCCAATAATAACGGATGCGGTCGCTCAGGCTGTATTTGAGTTTGAAGGCCTGCTCCTGCGGGGTGCCGTGATAATACTTCTGCCAATATTCGGGGCGGCGCAGGGCGGCGTTGTTCAAGGCCTGCGTGATGTTCGAGCATGCTTCGGCGGGGAACATTTCCTGCTCAATGTTCGCCAGCGCGAAGATGGCTTCACGGAAGGCAAAGGTCAGCGCGGGACCGACCTTGAGGATGGCGAAATGATCGCGTACCAGGCTCCGCAGTGCTTCCCGGGTCTGATAGTCGGTAGAGTGGGCTTCATAGACCAGCCCCGGCACTGTGTCAATAAAGGCGGGTAAATCTTTTGCCGCTTCCGGTTCGTATTCAAAGACAAAATCATCTCCAAACTCCACCCCGGGTTGGACGACCACGGCCATGACCCTTTCCCAGGCAGATGCCAAGCCAGCCTTCAAAAATTCCTCATGCGCCACGGCGATGGTCTGCCGCGTGTCCTCCACTTTGGTGACACTGACCAGGTCCTCGCGCTCCTGCGCCCCTCCCGGAATGGGGACCTCCGTACCGATCACATAGCGCAGTTGACCCGCATCGGGCGCGGCATGCTCGGCGGCTTTTGCCATCAGCGCCCCGCGCTGGGCAACGACCCCGGGCGCCAGTGCGCCAGCCGGGTCATCCGCCAGTTTCATGCTGGCATCCAGGTGGATCTTGGTGAACCCCGCCCG
>JAIFNG010000075.1 GCA_020047815.1 Anaerolinea sp. | reverse complement strand
TTTTTAGAACCAAAGGGTTGACAGAGACATAGTATGGAATGTAAGGTTGTTTTGAGCGGACGACAGCACAAGCGAGGAGGGCGCTCTCCCCCAACGAAGCAATCCCCAGACATAAGGAGACTGCTTCGCTGCCGCTCGCAGTGACACCCATGTCACACCTGCACTCCCTGGCACTGCCCGCCAGGGCAAGTGTGCGTACGGTGCAAGTGTTGTGAGGCGCTCTTTGGCGAAGCAATCCCCTGCTACTTGGAGACTGCTTCGTTCCTCGCAGTGACACTGCTTTTACGGGAATTGCTGGTCAAAAGGGGATTGCCACGCCGCCACACCTGCCCTGGCGGGCGGTGCCAGGGAAGAGCAAGAGCGGCGGCTCGCAATGACATATAATACCCGAGTGCGGTATAAATTTATGAGATGTAAGGTAGAGAAGGTACTGATAAAGTCCAACCCTTATTTCCCCAGCAGCCAGTTCCGGGCTTCGTCAACGTTGTCAAAGATGCGCATGGTCTGTCCTTGATTGATGGTGACAGTTTCATAGAATTCCGGGTCTTTTTTATTTTTTGCTGTAATAAATGCGCGTTTGAGTTTGAGTATATTAACGCCCGAGGAAGCGAAGACCTCCGCAAGGACCCCGGGCATGTTATAAATTTCCGTCATTGATAATTTCATGTTGGCGTCACGATAATCGGTCAGGAGAAATCTGCAGTTATTATTTTTGATCATCTCTGCAAATTTGGGGACGGCTTCCCTGATCTCTTCCTGGGTGAAGTCTCCATAAAACCTTGATTCAATGATGCGCGTATCTGAGTTATAGATCAATGTAATTGGCATTGCTTACCCTCATTTTATTTTCAAAATATTCCAGCAGCAGGCTGGTGTGGACGTTGGCAGGGGGATGGATATGAAGTTGATCAGGCCCGGGTTATTCCTCCAGCAGCCAGCTTCGGGCTTCATCCATGTTGTCAAAGACCCTGGCATTTTGCCCCCGGTTGAGCGAGACGGTTTCAAAGAATTTAAAGTCCTTTAAGAACTTTGTAGTGATCAGCGCCCGCCTGAGCTGGTATAGATTAATTCCAGTGGAAGAAAAAATATCAACAACGATTTCAGGCATCCTGAAAATGCCGGTGACCGACAGCTTCAGGTTTGCTTCACGATAATCAGTAAGGATCCGCTTACAATCCTTTTCCTTTATGATCCCTGTGAATTCGGCAAGGGTGTCCTTGATCTCGCTCAGGGTGAAATCTCCGTATAGCCTTACTTCGAGCATGTGCGTCTCAGGGTTGAAAATTGATGTGTGTGGCATTATCCAGTTTCAATTTATTTTTGTGTCAGGATGTCGTGAAAATCCAGGGGTCTTTTTCTGATCGAGCGGCTCAGCCCTGATCAGAGAACATGGTCAGCCCGCTGCCGGCACGCTTGGCGGCGTACATGGCTTTATCGACGCGCAGGAACATATCTTCCACCGAATCAGACTGCGATCCATGGTGAATGATCTGAGCAATGCCGACGCTGATGGTAACGCTGAATTGACCGGCAGTTGTTTTTATGTGAATGGCAGCGAGGCCGGCGTGGATCCGATCGGCAAGGGTCAGTGCCTCCTGTGAGTTGGTATGGGGCAGCAGGATGACAAATTCATCGCCGCCGTAGCGCCCGAATAAATCTGTTGAACGAAGCTGGGTCTTAACAACCTGGGTGATACTCTGCAGGGTCTGGTCGCCCACGGCGTGCCCGTAGGTATCGTTGATGTGTTTGAAATCATCGATATCGAACAGGATCACAGAGAGCGGGTGCTGGTAGCGCAGGGCAGTCTTAAATTTACGCACCGCGAGTTCGAACAGGTATCCGCGATTGTAAATGCCCGTGAGCGCGTCAATTCGTGACAGTTGTTTTTCACGGACAAGGGCTTGCTCCAGCTTTTGATTCGCCAGTTCAAGCTCATCTTTTGCCAGCCGCAATCCGAATTCAGCCTGCCTGCGCTCGGTAATGTCACGGATGGTGCCCAGGATGAGCGGACCGGATGCTGTTTCCAATGTCCCCAGGGAAATTTCGAGGGGAACTTCACTGCCGTCCTTGCGCCGTCCGGTAAATTCAAAACCTGCGCCCAGGCTGCGTGTCTTCGACTCGGCGGCATGGCCTGCGCGGTCTGTGATATCCTGAAGCATAAGGCTTTGAGGAATTAATACCTCAACATTTTGACCGATCAATTCCTCACGGCGATAGCCAAAGAGCGACTCGACCTGGGCGTTGACATGAGTAATGACGCCGTCCTGTCCGGCCGCCACAATGGCATCCGGCGCGAATTCAAACAAGGCCTGGAACATTGCCTGGCTGAGGCGCAAGGCATCCTCCATCCGCTTGCGGTCGGTGACATCCCAGAAGGCGATCTGAATGCCGTTGACCCTGCCTGTGCCGTCATAGATGGGGGTCTTGATGGTCTGCACGACAACCGTCTCGCCGCCCAGCATGGTGCGGTCTTCGATCAACTCACGCACCTGTCCGCTGTTCAATACAGACTGGTCGTCACTCCGATATTTCTTAGCCAGCTCGGAGGGATGCAGGTCGTAATCGGTTTTGCCCACCAGGTCAGCCAGGGTGGTGTGCGATAACTCGAGGAAGCGGCGGTTGGCAAACGTAAAGCGTCCCAGCTGGTCTTTGCGGCAAATGCTCAAAGGCGAAGACTCGACCAGTGAGTGATACAGGGACTGGCTCTCACGCAAGGCTTCCTCTGCCCGCCTGCGCTCGGTGATATTCCGTCCGACTCCCAGGACGCTGGTTGGGTGTCCATCTGCGTCACGGAAAAAGCTGAACTTCATCTCGATCCAGACGGTTGAGCCGTCCTTGCGGATATATTCCATGGGGAGGATGCGGGCGTAATTGGAGGCGGGTTTTGGCTGGGCTGTTGCCACTTCCTCATTGAAGGCATTCATTGCGTTGGCGCGAGACTCCGGCATTAGCAGCTGCTCTGCCTGCAGCTGCAGGAGTTCGTCATGGGAATAACGGAGCACGCGTTCAAATGATGGGCTGACAAAAGTAAGCTGGCGGTCCATGTTGATGATCCAGATGACATCATCGGCATTTTCGGTGATCAGACGGTAGCGTTCCTCGCTCAGGCGTAATTTTTCTTCGGTCTGCTTGCGTTCAGTAATGTCGTACATGACGCCCTGCCAAAACCGCGGAGTCCCGTCCTGGTTTTTGATGACCACTGCTTCATCATGGATCCAGAGCGTGCGGCCACCCCGGGTGAGGATGCGGTATTCGATCTGGAACGGCTCATGATTCTCGGTGGTGTGCTGGTCTTCCGCCAGGAGAGCCGCTAGGTCTTCGGGGTGGGTGATCGCCCTCCACAAGCCAGGGTCCGCGATCCATTCTTCGGGCGTATAGCCGGTTAACTGTTCCACCTGCGGGCTGATATACAACGTTATCCGGGTGTCTGCCGATTCGGTGTAAACAATTGCCGGTACCTGCTCGACCAGGGCACGATGTTGAGATTCGGAGGCGGCAAGCGCCTCCTCGGCCTGCTTGCGCGCCGTGATATCGACCATGACTGTCAGCAGGCACTGGTCTTTGCCGATGTAAATTGGGTCGGCGGAAAACAAGCCTTGACGCAGGGAACCGTCTTTTGCCCGAACAGACACCTCAATTTCCCGGATCACCCGGTCGTGTTTGAGTTTTTCAATGACCAGGCTGCGCTGGTGGGGGTCGGCAAAGAGATCAAGTCCGGTGGATGTTTTACCGATCACTTCAGCCCGTGTATAACCGAATGTTTTTAGGAACACCTCGTTCACATCAATATAGGTGCCATCCTCAAAATGGCTGAGCGCCATCACAACCGAGTTGGAATGGAATGCTTTGGAGAATTTTTCCTCCGACAGAATGATCTGGGACATGTCCTTGGTGACGCCGAAGATGGCGGGTTTCCCATTCCAAAAACCAGATGTGATCCTGGTTTCAACTGGAATTTGCGATCCGGATCTGGTCATGAGCGGGACCGGACAAAACTCGGTGGTGCCTGCCAGCATTTCGGCCACGATGCGCGCGGCTTCGTCCCTGCGTTCAGGCGGGTGGACCATCAACACCGATCTTCCAAATAGCTCTTCCGGTGAATATCCCAGACGGTTTACGACCGTCTCGTTCGTGTGGATCATATTCCCCTGTTCATCCAATACGAACAGAAAATCATCAATGCTGTTAAAAAACACCTCGTAATTTTGGCGAATTTGCTGCAATAACCTATCTGTTTTCTTGCGCTCGGAAATATCCTGGATCATCCAGATGAACCCTTCGGAGGGTTGATCTACATTCACAGCGCATCCGGTAAGGCAGGCCCAGAACGGCGCGCCATCCTTTTTGTGCATTTCCATTTCCGTGCTGTATATTTTTCCTTCTGCAAGCCGGGCGTAGGCTTCCTGTCCCAGGCGGTTAAAATCCACCCAGTCTGTGAAGAAGGCGGAAGTTTCCATGCCGCGGGTTTCACCGATCGCATAACCGAACATCAGGTCATGCGCCTCATTCGCCCAATCGATCCTGCGGTTCTTAACATGGCTGATGCCCACCGTAACCGTATCCAGCGTAACCTGCAGTTCATTGGCGAGGTGACTGGCGCGCTGCTCGGCCTGTTTCCGGGTGTCGATCTCGAGATGCAGGTCGGCCAGGGTCTGGTGGAGTTGGGATTCCATGGTGGTAAAGGATTCGGCGAGTTCGTCAATTTCGCTGATACGGCTGCTGCCCAAAAACAGATCCGGGCCTTCGGACCTGATAAAAGCCTGGGTGGCTTTGTTCAGATGAGAAATGCGGCCGGTGATCTTTTGAGACATGAACGCGCTTAATAAAATGGAGATCAGGAGCGCGACCGTGATGATGAAAAAGGTCGTGAAATTGGTGCCGATAATTTCGGCCATGAAATCTGATTCGGGGATGACCACCACGATCAGCCAGTCAATTCCATATGGATCCTTGACTGGTGACACATTCAGGAAATAACGCTTCCCGTCAATTTCAAAGTCAAATTGTTCCTCGCGCGTTATCTGGTAATTATCCCCAAAACGTCCGCGTAAAAATTCAGCCGCCGCCTTGACGATGGGGGTCTGGCTGTGGGCGGCATCCAACCGCTCCATTTGGCCGTTGGTTTCTATAAAGGGTTTCTCGCCGGTGGACGTGGCCACCAACAAGCCGGAATGCTCAATGATGAAGCTTTCCCCGGACTTGCTGATCTCCAACGTTTGCAGGAAGTCTTCGATCTGTGAAAGAAAGATATCGACCGAGATCACGCCAAGCAGTTGGTGCTGCCCGTCATAGACCGGGGAACTGGCTGAAATTGCCATGTCCTGGCCAGTGAACAGGATGTATATATCGCTCCAGACAGCGGTTCCACTCTGGTCCGCCTTGATGTACCAGGGGCGGGTGCGGGCGTCAAAATCTGGAACGCTCAACAGCAGATCGCCCATTTCCCCTGTGCTGGTGATGGCGTGTTTGTTGAAGGTGCCGGCTTGCAGGTCTGCGGTATTGTAGACATACAGGGAACCATCGGCGCCCTCCCGTCCGCTGCCCACGATACCGCCATCCGCATTTCCATAATAGATGCTGGTGAGTGACTGATGGATCTTAACCTGTTCGAGGAGATAATTCTGGAACAGGCGGGTGTCGTTTGCATCCAGCCAGCCCTGCTGCATGGATGCCAGATTAAATAGCACAGTCTGGTGGGGAGTCTTTAAAAATTTTTGCAGGTGGTCGTTGATGCGGGCGGAGATGTCACTGCGCAGCTGGCGGGCAACCTCATTGACCGCCTTTTGTCCATTCATAAAAGAGACGTACCAGACGATGCCCACGGTTAGAAGGATCACCAGGATAAAAGGGACAAGAAGGACAAGGCGTAATGGGAATCTTACAGATGCTTTACTTTGAGGTTGTGCCATTGATTAAACCTTGATCACGTTTTTTTTCCGATCGCAAACAACATGCGGCTGATCGGAGTCAAACATAGTTCCTGTTCCAGATTCGATCAACAGGTGAAAGGCGGTGTTCCCATCGAGCCCGGGACGGATCGGACCTACTTCATTAACAGCCAATTTCTCGCCTCATCCATATCGTGGAATACCCTGGTGTTCTGTCCCTGGTTGACCGTGACGGTCTCAAAGAAAAGAAAGCCCTTTATTTCCCGGGTGGTAACAAACGCGCGCTTAAGTTGATGGACACTAATTCCGTGCGAAGCAAAAATTTCGGCAATGATGGCGGGCATGCTGTAGATCTCCGCCGCGGTAAATTTGGGGATCGCGTCATGATAATCATTCAGCATCAGGCTGCAGCCATGTTCCTTGATCAGCACCGCAAATTCGGCAAGAGCTTCCCTGACCTCGTCCAGGGTAAATTCTCCATAGGTCCATGATTCGATCATACGTGTTTCGGGGTTATATTTTATGGTGTGCGGCATCGGTGTACCCTTGTTCCATATCCAGGGGGAGTATCGTGAAAATGTCGTTATAAAATGAGTCCCAGAAGGATCGCTGTTCAGTGGGTTCATTTCTCCAAAAGCCAGTTTTTGGCTTCGTCAATATTGTGGAAGATACGGGTGTTTTGTCCTCGATTGAGGGCGACTACCTTAAAAAATTCGAAGTCCTCCAGATCGTTTTTTACAACAAAAGCCCGCTTGAGGCGGTGTACATTAACTCCGGATGAAGTGAAAATGTCGGCGATGAAGGCGGGCAATCTGTAGATCTGTGTCGTTGATAATTTTATGCTTGCTTCCAGATAATTGTTAAGCATCAGTCTGCAATCATTTTCCTTGAGCATGACCGCCAATTCGGCAAGCGTATCCCTGACCTCATTCAGGGATACTTCACCAAATGCATTTGCCTCGATCATTTGTGTTTCCGGGTTATATTTTATGGTGTGCGGCATTGTTCAACCTCATTCCATGAGCAGGGGGAGTGATGGTTATGCATCCTCACCGGCGGGCGTGGACAATGTTCGGGAAATGCAAAAAGCCGGAAAAATTGCCTGTCCACGCGCAGACTCCCGGCTGTCTGGGCGATGTATTGGATATCTTGAGCGCAGGATGCGCCGACTGTCCAATTATATATAAATATCCTGATCTCCACGATCTTCCAGGCATGGCGCAAAGGTGTCCTGTGGGTTATTGGTAAAGACAAGGATACTCTGGAATATTATATGCCTGTTCAATTAATGGGGGAATAAAAGGTTCGTAAAAATATTAAGTT
>JAIFNG010000027.1 GCA_020047815.1 Anaerolinea sp. | reverse complement strand
TTTATCCCCTATTTGAGAGGCACGTTCCATTTTGGTTCCATTGGGGTTTGTTTTTATGAATGCCGAGATTATACACTCGTGCCATTCATAAAATGAATAAATCACTTCGAGGCGTTCCTATTCTTTTAAAACGGTCTCCCAACAAACAGTGAAACCAACCACTTTTGATATACTTCATCGAATTTTATGGACATCTCACAAACCATCCACCTGCTTGGTGACCTGCTTGGACAAGTCATCTCTGAGCTCGAATCTCCCCTAATTTTTGAGATCGAGGAACGGATCCGTGCGCTGGCAAAAGCCCGCCGCAACGGTGACCTTTCCTCGGCACCGAAACTGCAACAGGAAGTCTTGTCTCTGAAAACGGGAGAGGCGCGGGCTGTTGCCGCATCCTTCGCCGCCTATTTTGACCTGGTAAACCGCGCTGAGGAAAACCAGCGCGTATTAAAATTGCGCCGCCGTGAGGATGAAGCCTACCCGGAACCCATCCCTGAATCCATCGCTCATGCCATTGCCACGCTTAAGACACGCGGCATCAGCCAGGAGCAGATGAAAGACCTGCTTAATAACCTCTCCATCGAATTGGTCTTAACCGCCCACCCCACTGAAGCCCGCCGCCGCACTGTGCTCTCCAAAATGGAGCATGTCACACATCTCATTGAAAAGCTCAGCGCAGACTTAGTTTCATTGCGTGAACAGGAAAAAATCACCCAATCACTGCGCAGCGAGATTATGTCCCTCTGGCTCACAGACCGGGTTCGCACCGCAAAATTGACCGTGGCAGATGAAGTAAAAACAGGCTTGTATTTTATTGACTCATTTTTCTGGAATACGCTTCCTACAATTTATAATGACCTTGAAAAGGCGCTTGAACGTTATTACCCAGGACTGCACGCCCCCAAACCATGGTTCAAGTTAGCCTCCTGGATCGGGGGAGACCGGGACGGCAACCCAAACGTCACATCCGAAGTAACAGCCGAAGCCCTGCGTCTGCATCGCGGTTTGAGCGTGGAAAATCATCGCAAGAGTTTTCAGGAACTGGCGCGCCATTTAAGCATCAGTTCCAGCCGCATCCAGCCGCCGCAAAGTTTGCTGGATTGGATCGAAAACCGACGTCCCTTCCCGCCCCACATAGCCTACATTGAACAGCGTTATGCCAACGAACCCTACCGTCTTGCATTATCCCTGCTTGCTTCTGAATTGGCTGAAGCCTCACGCGAAGATATGAAGACGCACTTGCTGCAAAGTTATACCCACCATGCCCGTATGAATGCGGGCGATCTCACCCAGCTTTTGGAGCTGATCGCCTCTGCCATGCCTGCCAAACTTGCGCAAGATGACTTGCAGGAAGTCCGCCATAAGGTTGGCATCTTTGGATTACACACGGCCAGGCTCGATATTCGAGAAGACTCGAGCCGACTGAATGCCGCACTCAGCGAAATTTTACGCGCATTAAATATTGAATCCGATTTCGAAAATCTGCCTGTTGAAAAAAGAATTGAACTGATACTCCGCTTGTGGATGGAACCTTCCCCCAGCCTTTCCCCGCATCCTGGCGTCACTTCGTCCACCGCCGAAACCTGGTCGCTGTTCCAACTGATCGGGCGTACCCGTCAGGTGTACGGCGACACACTCATGGGTCCCTTCGTCATCTCAATGACCCATGCCGCATCTGATGTGTTAACCGTACTGCTGCTGGCAAAATGGGCTGGCTGCGATGTCATTCCACAGATCACACCGCTCTTTGAATCAGTCCCCGACCTGAAAGATGCGCCGTACATCCTGGAGACTCTATTCACCTCCGAAATCTACCGTGAGCATCTGCGTTCACATGCAAACGAACAAATGGTGATGATCGGCTACTCAGACAGCAATAAGGACGGCGGCTACTTAATGGCAAACTGGTCCTTATACGAAGCACAGGAGGAGATCACCCGCGTTGCAAAAGAACACAACGTTAAATTAACCATATTCCACGGACGGGGCGGAACAATTGCGCGGGGCGGCGGACCCGCCAACAGCGCCATCCGTGCCCAGCCTGCAGGCAGTATCAATGGCCGGTTTCGGCTCACAGAACAAGGCGAGATCATCGCTTTGCGCTATTCCAACCCTGGACTTGGCCATCGTCACCTTGAACAGATCGCCAGCGCTGTGATCCTCGCCTCCGCCCCACATCACACCCCCGTAATTCCAAAAAAGTGGCGAACTGCAATGACACAAATGTCAACGGTGGCACAACAAACATACCGCACATTGATCTATGAAACACCAGGCTTTATAGAGTTCTGGCAGTTAGCCACGCCGCTTGATCAGATCAAACAGTTGCAAATCGGCTCACGCCCATCGTCCCGCACACAGTCGGGCGCGATCAATCAAATTCGCGCCATCCCCTGGGTCTTTTCGTGGATGCAAAGCCGCTTCAATTTACCAGGCTGGTACAGCCTTGGAGCGGGTCTTACATCAATTGCAGATCACAAGCTGCTGCGCGAAATGTACACGGGCTGGGACTTCTTCAGAACATTGCTTGCAAACACCGAAATGTCCCTGCTCAAAGCGGATATGGAAATCTCAGCCCTCTATGTGGATCTGGTTCCGGACAAAAAAATGGCGAATGAAATATTCACATCGATCCGTGCCGAATATGAACGGACGCGTGAGGCAGTTCTTTCCATCAGTGGGCATTCGAATCTGCTTGAGCTTGAACCGGCCACCCGTCAGGCTGTTCAACTGAGAAATCCCTACGTTGACCCGCTAAACTACATTCAGGTGGAAACCCTGCGCCGCCTGCGAGCCCTGCCCTCCCCTAAAGGCGCTGAAGCGGATGCCCTGCGCGAAGTGATGGCAATCACCATCAACGGCATTGCATCGGGGTTAAGAAATACAGGGTAAAGACCAAAAGGGGGGCACTATCCCCCGCTTTTCATCTTTGCCACCGTCACACCCTCGCCGCCCTCAGTGCTTCCGCCTTCTTCAAATGTGCTGACATACTCATGCCCCCGCAGAGCTTCACGCACCGCCTGGCGCAGTCTGCCCGTCCCCTTGCCGTGAATAATACGCACAAAGGGCAAGCCAGAGAGAAATGCCTGTTCCAAATACCTTTCCATTTTATCCAACGCATCCTCTGCCATCAGCCCGCGCAGGTCAACCTCCATGCCGGGTGAGGAGGATTGACGACTGACTGTGGTTTCTTTTCGTGTTTGGGCCGGGATGCTGCGTGATGGTTCTTCACCTTTGGATCTTCGAAACAAATCAGATAACCTCGCCCGCATCCGTACCGTACCAATCTGAACCTCTGCATCGGACTCACCCAAAGCTGTCACCACGCCCTCAGCATTCAGCGTTCCGACAATTACCCGTTCCCCAAGACGCAAGGATTGATGACTGCCAACTGATGAATGCTCCTGCTTTCGCACAACAGGCTGCTCAACTTTCTCCTCCATCTTCCCCATTTTTTCTTCAATGGCTTTGATGGCCTGTAAAGGTTGGCTGGCTTTTTTAAGCTGGGACTTCAACGAATCAATATTCCGTTTCAACACCGCCACTTCCAGTTCACCTTCGGCACGGGCTTTTGCCAAAGTCTCGCGACGCTCGTCTTCGATCTTTTCAAGCCGCCCCTCGAGTTCGCGGGTTTGCGCTTCCAGTTTGTTTCGCGCTTTTTCCAATTTCTCGCGCTCACGTGATGTGCGGTTACGTTCCTTGCGGATATCGTCCAATAATTTATCTGCACGCAAGTCCAGCGGGTTGATCTCTGCGCGGGCTGAGTCGATGATGGATTGGGCAAGCCCAAGCTTCTGTGCAATCAGCAGCGCATTCGAACGACCAGGGAGTCCCAGGGTTAGTTTATAAGTTGGGCGCAAGGTTTTAATATCAAATTCAAGAGAGGCATTTACCACGCCCCTGGTGCTGTGCGCAAAGGTCTTGAGTTCGGGATAGTGCGTGGCAACCAAGGTGACAGCACCCGATTCAAGCAAATGGCTCAAAATCGCGCGCGCAATGGCCGCACCCTCCTGCGGATCTGTTCCTGAACCAAGTTCATCGAAGATGACCAGTGAACGGCTGTCAATTTTTTTAAGAATGCGAATGATGTTGGTGATATGTCCACTGAACGTCGAAAGTGACTGCTCAATGGACTGTTCATCGCCGATATCTGCCCAAACTGAATGGAAGCACGGCAGTTCCGATCCGCTTTGGGCAGGGATATGTAACCCACTTTGGGCCATCACGGCCAGCAGACCCACTGTTTTGAGAGAGACCGTCTTGCCGCCCGTGTTGGGACCTGTAATAACAATGGCTTGTGTTCCGGACGCAGGGTCAATATCCACCGGGACAACGGTGTCGGG
Source organism: Anaerolinea sp. (assembly GCA_020047815.1). Lineage (GTDB taxonomy): Bacteria > Chloroflexota > Anaerolineae > Anaerolineales > Villigracilaceae > Villigracilis. The sequence continues at coordinate 7,585 of JAIFNG010000027.1, read as the reverse complement.
GTTAAGTAAGGGATGGCGGGCGTCTATAAGTTTCAGATCAGATGATCTTTGACCATTGGCTTTTGACAGGTCGTGAAGTATTGGCTCGCTTGCCCGCAACTGCTCTGCATATTTTGCCTTTGCAAAAGCCAGGTCAAGCGCCGCAAGATTCTCCACCCCATATTTCAATTCTGTCGCATGCTCGCCCACCTGTCTGGAGACTTCCGCAAGGATGCGGCGTTCTTCATCACGCTCGCCAAGCTGCAATTCGCGGATCTGATTATTCGCCTCTACAACGGGCAGCGGTTCAATAAATAAAGTCGCGCCACTGGAGGATTGGTCATGAATAATGGATTTTATTTTCCCCTTGAATTCCGCACGCAAGGGAATCACATATCGTCCATCGCGCTGGGTAACAATTGGCTCCTGCAGCATCGAGACAGTCTTGGAGTCTGTCACATATTTTTGCAGGCGACTCATCAATCGATCCTGCGCCACACGCAGGCTGCGGCGAATTTCACCAAGTTTGGGCGAGGCGGAATCCAAAATTTCTCCGCGTTCCGAAAGAATGCGCGAGATCGAATCCACCAAGCCGTGGCTGTCGGGCAAGCCCAGCGCAGTCTGTGTTAGGCGCGGATATTCCTCGGCTCGCTTATCAAACGCTTTTTTAAGTTCGCGGCAGGCAATGAGGGTGGACTTCACATCAAGCAGTGCCTGGGAATCGAGAACCCCGCCTCGTGCGGCAAGATCGACCAACGGGCGGATATCATGCGCCGCACCAACTCCTGTGCTGTGCATGGAGAGTAATTTACGCGCTTCGGTGGTCTCTGCGATCCACGCAATAGCCAGATCATACGAAGAGGTTGGCTGCAACGAACGTGCCAATTCCATCGAAGCGGAAAAGTCGCAAAATCCCGCCAGCTGGTCGAGGATCTTTGGGTATTCGAGAACATTGAGAGTCTTGCCATCCATAGTAGGTGAATTATACTTTGGAGTCAGACAGCCTGCTGTCTGAGCATCCGAGCGGCAAGCCGCTCGATCCCAGAGGAGATGAGGATGAAACTAAAAAATCAAACGGCGATCATCACAGGCGGCACAAGCGGAATTGGGAAAGCAACGGCGCTGCGGTTTGCAGAAGAAGGTGCAAATCTGATTGTTACAGGCAGAAGAACGGAACTGGGAAAAATTATCGAAGCAGAATGCAGGTTAAGGGGAGGTCATTGTGTTTTTGTTGAGGCAGACCACACCAAGGCGGAGGACTGTCAACGGGTGGTGGATACCGCGCTGCGGGAATTCGATCAAATAGATATTTTATTCAACAACGCAGGCATTGTAACCAAAGGAACAGCCGATACCACACCCGAGGAAATTTGGCAGGATACATTGGATATCAACGTGACGGCGGTCTGGCGCATGTGCCGCCTGGTCATCCCGCACATGAAGAAACAGGGTAAAGGAGTGATCATTAACAACGGTTCAGACTGGTCAGTTGTGGCCGGGAAGAATGCCTTTCCATACATCATGAGCAAGGGGGCAGTGGGAATGATGACAAAGGCGATGGCAATTGATCATGCTCGGGAAGGGATCCGCGTGAATGCTGTTTGCCCCGGCGATACGCTTGTGGATCGTTGGATCGAGAAGGGATATTTTGAAGGATCCGACCCCGTGACCCTGGCACAAGCGATCAAAGAAGCAAGCGAACATATGCCGATGGGCAGGTTTGGCAAGCCTGAGGAAATTGCAAACGCGGTCTTGTTTTTGGCATCGGACGAATCATCTTTTGTGACGGGTCATCTACTTTTGGTGGACGGCGGAAATACGGCGCAGTAGGCTGACTGGTTCCTGCCTGAAGTTATAATGTGACCATAAGGCTGGAGTGTGAAATATGAACCGGATCCACGTACAAACTGTAAAATTTGACAAATTGCGTGGAGTCCAACGATCCAGGTCATTGAACGACAAAGTCAGAAAAGTCGATAAAGAAAGATTAGCCAAGAAGCCGGGATAAATCAGTGTTCCGGGACAGGAAGCCACGCCTGCAGTTCCGGAAGAATTGTTCGCGAAATAGTATTACAACGGAGAAAATAATGATCGTTGCATCAGATTTAATGGGTACATTGACCACTGGTTCGCCGTTTTTGGGTCTGGTGGATTGGGTTAAACATAACCAAAGTAAATTCCGCGCCAACCTTTATATGGCGGCAATCATGCCTTCGTATGTCCTTGCGAAAACTGGATTGATCGACTGGCAAACCTGGGGACAAAAATTAATGGTAACCAGTCTGGCGTATATTAAGGATGCAGATCCTGAAAAACTTGCGCACGCTTCGGAATGGGTTGTGGAACACAATTTCTGGAAGAATCGCCGCGAAGACGTCGTGGCGCGGCTGGTCAAACACCGGGACCAGGGTGCAAAGGTGTACATCGCCAGCAGCGTGGTGGAGCCGTTCATCGAGCCGTTTGCCAGGCGCATCGGCGCGCAAACCATCGGTACACCCACTGAGATCGTCAATGGGCGCGTACAGATGATCGGAAAATTGATGGCGAATGAAAAGAAGATCGAACAGGTCTTGAGCCGTCTCGGTGTTAAACGCGTGGACATTGCCTACGGCGATACGATTCTGGACGTTCCTCTGTTGGAACATGCCGATCATCCTGTGGCGGTCTATCCCGACGCCAGGTTGAAGGTGATCGCCATACAGCGCGGCTGGGAGATCATTGGGGATACGCCAAAGACCGGGTGAAAATATTACATCATTATGCACTGATGTTTATATGCGTGAAACAGGAACAAAGGCAATTTGGCCAAAAACGCAGATCTTTTCAGGGTCTCGTTTATTTGCAACTTAGATGTTTGAAAATGATAGATAGAAAACAGGATCTTTTTTCAACATGCAGGGTACCTGAAAAGGCGGGCAGTTCCTTGATGGATGACGCGATATGAATATCAGTCGGTCCATGTTATTCGGCATACAAAATTGTAAACAGCACCACCATGAATAACAAATCCAGCAGAGCAGGTGTGCTTCGCAGGAAAGCATTAACTCTTGACATCTGCTCTTTAATGGATATACTTATTGATAATGATTATCATTTACAAAAAGAGTAATTATGTCTGCTAATGCCTGGCTTGCCCAATTACACGAGAACGGTTATCGAATCACCAAAGCGCGCGGCGCGGTGGTGGAAACGGTTGAGAAATCCACCCATGCCCTGACCCCGGTCGAGGTCTATGATATTGCGCGAAAAAAATATCGTGCCCTGGGTTTGGTCACTGTTTATCGTACGCTGGAAAAACTTGAGGAGTTACATCTCATTCAACGGGTACACCAGCCCATGGGATGCCAGGCGTTCATTTCGGCGGGTCACGGGCATCAGCATTTGCTGCTTTGTAAAAACTGTGGACAAGTGGCATTTTTTGAAGGTGACGATGTGGACGCACTGACCAAGGTAGTTGCAAAAAAGACAGGCTATCTGATCACTGAACATTGGTTTCAGCTCTTTGGTCTGTGTGCCAAATGTCGCGCAAAATGAACACGCCAGGCTAAAAGCAAAAAAAACAGAAAACCAATCCCTCATCATTTGGTGGGGGATAAAAAACAGGAGTATTAAATGAAAAAGATTATCAATTCCATTATTATCATTGCAATTGCGGTACTTGTCCTTGCCGCGTGCGGGTCTGCCCCATCCAGTGAATCAGCTGCTGAACCAGCCTCAATGAACGTCATGGCATCCACCACCTTCCTGGCGGATATTGCCCAAAACGTGGCAGGTAGCCGCGTCCAAATTAATTCGCTGCTGCCCGTTGGCGCCGACCCACATTCATACCAGGCCGCACCCTCAGATGTGGCGAAGATCAGCGAAAGCAATGTGTTGATCCTTAACGGTCTGGAATATGAACATTTCATCGAACAGTTGCTCGAAAACGCGGGCGGTGATCGTCTGGTGATCGAAGCATCCACAGGATTGACACCTCATACGATGGAAGAACATGAAGGCGAAGCAGAATCAGGCGAAGGCCATGGTCACAGCGCGGGTGATCCCCACATGTGGCTTGACCCCAATCTCGTCATCACCTATGTTGAAAATATCCGCAATGGATTGAGCAAAGCCGATCCCGATGGAGAGAAAGATTACACAGCCAACGCCGAAGCCTATACTGATCAACTCAGAGACCTCGATACTTGGATCAGTGAACAGGTAAACACCATACCCGGCAACCGCCGTCTGTTGGTGACCAACCACGAAGCGCTGGGCTATTTTGCGGAACGCTATGGCTTTGAAGTGACCGGGTCTGTGATTCCAAGTTTTAGCAGTAATGCAGCACCCTCTGCGCAGGAAATGGCAAAACTGATAGACGAGATCAAAAGGCTCAAAGCACCGGCCATCTTCCTGGATACCGCAGATAACAGCATACTCGCCAGACAGATCGCCGATGAAACAGGGGTTATGATCGTGGACGGCCTGCATTTGGAATCTTTGACAGAAGGAACTCCCGCAGCGACTTATATTGATATGATGAAATATAATGTCTTAAAAATCGTGGAAGCGTTAAAATGAGAATATGTATCCTCACATAAGCCACCAAAAAGATAAACCCATTCTCGACGTGCGCGGTGTATCCGTTCGCTACAACGGACGTGTTGCGCTTGACGATATAAATTTTCACCTGCATGTCGGCGAACGCGTTGCTGTCGTGGGGCCTAACGGTGCAGGAAAAAGCACCTTGTTCAAGGTCGTCTCCGGTGTTTTGCCGTCCAATGCAGGCGTAGTAACCGTATCAGGTTCGGAGCCCACAGTCCACAGCTGCATTGCCTATATTCCACAACGCAGTCAGGTGGACTGGAACTTCCCTGTCAGCGTGGCGGATGTAGTGATGATGGGACGCTCGGCAAAGCTGGGACCTTTTAACTGGCCCAGGAAACGGGATTGGGATTTTGTGAATCAGGCGCTTAAAACCGTCGAAATCGGCGACCTTTCAAACCGACAGATCAGCCAGTTATCAGGCGGACAACAACAGCGCATGTTCATAGCGCGCGCGCTGGCACAGGAAGCAGAATTAATGCTCATGGATGAACCCCTGACAGGTCTTGATACTCCAGCCCAAGAGGGACTGCTTGATCTACTTGACACATTACGGGAACAGAAAGTTACCGTAATGGTTGCAACCCATGATCTTGAACAAGCCGCCAAGCATTTTGATCGGATCATGCTGTTGAATAAAAAGATCGTGGCCTTTGGCGAAGCAGCAGTGGTACTCCACTCGGATAATTTATTACATGCCTACGGCGGACGTTTCCGCACGGTGGAAGGAAAAAGTGGACTGTTGACTGTTGACGACTCCTGTTGCGATGAAGGCGAACATGATCACATTCATTAACTGGCTGGTGGAACCTCTCAAATATGAATTCATGATGCGCGGCATGATCGCAGCCATTTTGGTTGGCATTGTCTGCGCCATCGTCGGCACATATGTTGTATTGCGCGGCATGGCGTTCTTTGGTGACGCGCTCGCACATACCATCCTGCCTGGAATTGCCATTGGATACCTCATCACTGGCGGCGCTCGCGACACTTTATTTTGGTGGGCTTTGGGAACCGCCATCATCGCCGCGCTGGGCATTGGCGCGATCAGCAAACAGGCTGAGATCAAAGAAGACACAGCGATCGGCATCATCTTTGCGGGAATGTTCGCGCTTGGCATTGCGCTGATCTCCACTGTCCGCAGTTACGCGGTCGACTTAAGTCACTTTTTGTTTGGCGATGTGCTGGGCGTATCCACACAAAGCCTCTGGCTGATCATCATCTTTGGCGCGATCGTGCTGCTAACGATTGCCGCATTCTACAAGGAATTTCTCACCCTTTCATTTGATCCCATCCTTGCGGCGACCCTCCGCCTGCCTGTAAATTTGCTTAACAACCTTTTGCTGGGATTAATAGCAGTAACCGTTGCTGTTTCGCTTCAAACCGTGGGGGTGGCCTTGATGGTTGCCATGCTCGTCACGCCTGCTGCAACAGCGTATCTACTCACACAGCGCCTGCCGGTTATGATGGCTCTCGCCGCATTTTTTGCCGGGATGGCAGGTGTGATCGGCTTATATCTTTCCTATTATTTAAGCATCGCCTCAGGCGCAGCAATAGTACTAACGGCTACGGTGTTTTTCATGCTTGCGTTCTTGTGGAAGCGGATGAAACGCATATAATGACATTATCGTTATCCGTCAGATTTTAGAGGAGAGTACCCCATGACCATTCTTGAAACTTCCGTGAAGATCAGCAAGCCGGTCGAGATGGTTTTTGAATTCATCACGAATCTCGAAAACCAAAAAAAGTTAAGCCCCTATATAACAGGGATCGAAGTCTCCGAGCCGCTCAAGGTTGGCACAAAATACAAAATCGAGACAACGAGCATGGGTCATGTCAATGTGACATTGAACGAGGTCGTCTCTTTCGAACCGAATCAAAAATTCGGCGTAAAGACTTTCGCCCCGCCGCCTGCGTCTGATGTGACCAACACCTACATCCTCAAAAATGACGGTGACGGCACGACGTTGATCATGCAAATGGACGCAGTCCTCACCCCGCCAGGAATGCCCAGCATGCCGGGCATGGAGGACATGATGAAGAAACAGATGATAGCAGGTTTTGAAGCCACCCTGGCGACAATGAAAAAGGCTATTGAAGAGTAGTCAATTTAATTTTCGCCCACCCTCCTGTCGAAATAATCCGGCGGGAGGTTTTTTTGTTGAAACGGGGAAAAACCTTGAATTCTGGGTTCAACTGATCCCCGGGACATTCCCGTGCTGAATCATTAAATTCCAGCAAACAGACCCTTGAACTTGCCATTTCCTGAATCAAGATGTAAGATGGGGAAACATAACGATCCCAACCAGGAGGATACAAAAGAATGGATGTAAATTATTGGAACGGCTTTGCAGATGACTACGATGAACATGTGATCGATGCCTTCACCTATGGACGCTCAAAAATGATCGGACAGCAGGTAAAGCGCTTTGCCTCGCCCGACAAAGATGTCGCTGATTTTGGCTGCGGACCCGGAAAGATGCTTCCCTACCTATCAGAAAAATTCCGCACTGTATATGGCTATGATTTTTCGGATAAACTGCTCGAGGCGGCGCACAAGCGTTGTGCAGATCTGAAGAACGTCCACATCGCACAGGCAGATCTATCCCAACCCGTGGATCATTTGGCAAGAGTGGACGTGATCATCTCGCTCAACGCCGTGTTGATGCCAGACCCTGAATTGCGGATGAATTTCCTGCGCGGCATGGCATCCTGCCTGAACCCTGGCGGATATTTGATCTTGAATGTACCCTCTGTGGAATCCCTGCTCTTCAGTTACTTCCGCGAAACCGAGTGGTATCGCAAAGGAGGCAACTCACCGCGGGAAGCCGAAGAAATGGTGGATGCCAGTTACATCATCCACCCAAAGCGCACAGCTCAGGGCATTTTTATCCGCGGTACGGAGCCTACCAAACACTACCTGCGTGAGGAGTTGATCGTGCTGGCGCGCGATGAAATGGACCTCAACGTACTTGAGGTGTTGAAAATGGATTACGACTGGAAAATTGAAATGGAAGACGAC
>JAIFNG010000163.1 GCA_020047815.1 Anaerolinea sp. | reverse complement strand
CTTTTTCGCCGAGATGATCCAGCAGCATGGCGGCGGCGAAGAATGCGGCAGTGGGATTCGCCCTGCCCGTGCCTGCCAGGGTCGGCGCGCTGCCGTGAACAGGCTCAAAGACCGCCGCGTCTGTGCCGATGTTGGCCGAAGCCGCCACGCCCAATCCGCCAACCAGCATACAGGCTTCATCGCTGAGGATGTCGCCGAATAGATTGGTGGTGACGATCACCTCAAATTGCCCGGGCGCGCGGATCAGTTCCATCGCGCAGGTGTCCACCAGCATTTCCAGCACGGTCAGGTCGGGATATTCCTTCGCGATTTCCAGCGCGGTGGCGCGGAAGAGTCCGCAGGTCTGGCGCAGGACATTCGCCTTGTGCACCACGTGCACGGTTTTCCTGCCCAACTGACGGGCGGCGTCAAACGCCTTGCGGATGATGCGCTCGGAACCTTTGCGGGTGATGATCCGCTCCGTGACGGCGCGGCTGCCATCGGCATCCGTCCGCTCGACCCCGGAGTACAAGCCTTCGGTATTTTCGCGCACGATGAGCATGTCAATGCCGGCCTGGGAGGATGGATGCCGGATCGAGCGATTGGGGCGCAGGTTGGCGTACAGGTCAAGCGCCTGGCGCATCCGCACCACAGGCGAAAAATAATGGGGGATGCCCGGCGGGGTGGTGACTGCGCCGAACAAAGCGGCATCCGCGCTGCGAATGGCTTGCAGGGTGGCATCAGGCAGGGGCGAGCCGGAGCGCTGATATTCGCCATAGCCGATGCCGCATTCCACAAAATCCCATTCAAGCGGGAGGGCGGCCAGGACCCGGCGGGCGGCGGCGATCACTTCGGGACCGATCCCGTCCCCGGGGAGTAGCACGATCTTTTTCATATAACTCCTTGCGCATGGCACAACGCGTGATCTATGCCATCAACTCTTGAATATCGTGTTCCTTCAAATAGTTCACGATCCCGCCGGCCCCGGCGATCTTCAACACGAAGTCGGGCAGTGGACGCGCCTGAAATTGGCGGCCGGTGGTGCGGTTGAAAATTTCACCCGTGGCAAGGTTCACATCCACCTCATCACCTTCCTGGATGCCGGCAGCGGCTTCGGTGCATTCCAAAATGGGCAGGCCGATGTTGATGCAGTTGCGGAAAAATATCCGCGCGTAGGATGCGGCAATGACACACCGGGCCTGTGAACCTTTGATCGCGATCGGCGCATGTTCGCGGGACGAGCCGCAGCCGAAATTTTGCCCGCCGATGATCACGTCGCCCGGGGTCACCTTTTTGGAATACTCGGGCTTGATCTCACAAAATACATTCTTTGCCAGTTCCAGCGGGTCAATGGTGATGTTGAACCGCCCGGGGATGATCTCGTCGGTATTCAGGTTGTCTTCAAATTTCCATGCTTTGCTCATTGGGCTGCTCCTTGCGGGGTGCTGAATGGGGACTTCAACAACTCACGCGGGTCGGTTATTTTTCCGGTTAATGCCGTCGCCGCGGCGGTGGCCGGGGACGCGAGATAGATCTCAGCCAGCGGACTGCCCATGCGCCCGATGAAGTTGCGGTTCATGGTGGTCAGGGCGCGTTCACCCGCGGCCAGGATGCCGCCATGACGCCCGATGCACGCGCCGCAGCCAGTGCCGGTCACGGTGCAGCCGGCATCCATCAGGATCTCGATCAAGCCGTTCTTCATCGCCTTTTTGTAGATGCGGTCGCTGGCAGGTGTGACGATCACCCGTGTCAATGGGTGCACCTTTTGGCCTTTGAGCATGGCCGCCACAATTTCAAGATCCTCGTAGCGGGCGTTGGTACAGGTGCCAATATACACTTCATGGATCTCCAATCCGGCCACCTCCGCCAGCGCTTTGACATGGTCCACATCGGGGTGACATGCAACCTGCGGCGTGAGTTGGGATACATCAATTTCGAGCACCCGTTCATAGCGCGGATGCACCGGGCGGATCATTTCAAAAGGACCCTGCGCGGGGGTCTGCGTTTGGAGATAGGAGAGCGTGATCTCATCGGCGGCGATCAACCCGCACTTGGCGCCGATCTCAGTCGACATGTTGGGGAAGATAATGCGCTCATGCATAGGCAGGCTTTCGATATACTCACCGCCAAATTCCACCGAGCGATACGTGCCGCCGTCCATGCCCATCAAGCCCACAATATGGATCATGACATCCTTGGCGTAGACCCCCGGCTGGGTCCGGCCCGCCAATTCGATGCGGATGGTCTCAGGGACTTTGAACCAGCACTTGCCCGTCACCCAGGCCACAGCGATCTCGGTGGAGCCAAGCCCCGCGCCAAATGCTCCCATTGCGCCGTAGGTGTTGGAGTGCGAGTCCGCGCCGATGATGACCGCGCCGGGTGTGACGTACCCTTCCTCCAACATCACCTGATGACAGACTCCCTGCCGATGAAAATGCGGCAGTTCCTGTTCCTTCACGAACTCAATGATCTTCTTGTGATTCTCCGCCGCCAGAATATTCGGGGCGGGATAGGCATGGTCGAGGTGCAGCACGATTCGCTCTTTATCATGGATCGGCTTGCCGATCTCGCGGAAGGCTTTGATCGCCAGCGGCGTGGTGTTGTCGTGGCTCATGATGTAGTCCACGTCCAGCAGCAGGATCTCTCCTGCCTGAACGGGTCTGCCCGCTTTGCGGGAAAAGATCTCTTCAATAAGTGTGCCCATGGTTTCTCCTTTGGGGATGCGGAATGTAATGTACCGTCACTGGTTGTTCCCGTTGTATTTCTTCAACACCATCCTCGTCTCAGTCCGCTTGACACCCTGCACCGTGCGGATCTCTTCGATCAGGTTGTTCAGGGCCGCCATGTTTTCGGCGTTGGCGAAGGCGCTGATGTCATAGTCACCCGTGACCTCGTAGATGCTCGAGACATTTTCAAAACTGCGCAGACGGCGCACGACCGATGTGGTGTAGACATGCGACTCGACTTCCAGCATGATGAGCGCGTTGATGTCGTGCGGGATGACATCGATCTCGCGGCCTGTCACCTGTTCGGCAATTTCGAGGATGTCCGCATCGAACAACTGCTTGCGCTGGTCGCCGATGTTCTTGATGCGGGTGACGATCACCTCCAACTCCGCTCCGCTCACCTCAATGCCATACTCGTCCAGCCGCGCCGCGACCGCCGTCTTGCCCGTGTACTTGTCGATCACGATCTTGCGCTCGCGCCCGATGACAGCGGGGTCGAACGGTTCGTAGGTCCGCGGGTCCTTCAACACTCCGTTGGTATGCACTCCGCTCTTGTGGCTGAACGCGTTCTGACCCGTGATGGGTTTATTGGCCGCCATGAAAAAGCCGGTCGCTTTTTCGAGATACCCGGAGAGTTTCACCAGCGGCTCAAGGTTGTACTTCGTCTCCCCTTCGAGGTTGTGGAAAGCCACCACCGTCTCGGCCAGGTCGGGGATGCCCGTGCGTTCCCCCATGCCATTGACCGTGGTGTGGATGCAGTCCGCGCCCGCGCGGATGCCGGACATGGCATTTGCCAGCGCCAGACCATAATCATCATGGCAGTGCAGGTCGATCTGACAGGGCAGCAGTCTTTCGCGCAGCGCCTTTACCCGCTCATAAAAAAGATGCGGCTGCATGATGCCCAGTGTGTCGGCGAAGCTGATGCGGTCTGCGCCGGCTTCTATTGCGGCGTTGCACACTTGAACCAGGAATTCGAAGTCGGTGCGGGTGGCATCCTCGGGCGTATAGCGGACTTTGAGTCCCAGACCGCGGGCATAGGCGATATGTTCGGTGATGATGCGCAGCGCCTCGTCGTGGCTCTTGTGCAGTTTCAAGTCGAGATGAATCTGCGAAGTGGCGTAAAAGACCGCCACCCGCTGCGCGCCGCAGGCTTTGGCTTTGTCAATGCCCGGGCGGGATGCGATGCTGTGAGCGACGATCTCTGCCCGCAGTCCCAACGCGGAGATGCGCTTGATGGCCGCCGCCACATTGTTCGAGACCGTAGGGTCGCCCGCTTCGATCATATCCACGCCGATGCGGTCAAGCATCTGGGCAATGTGGACTTTCTCGTCCACTGTAAAATTGACATAGGGCGTTTGCTCGCCTTCTCTTAATGTTGTATCCAGGATCTGAACCATGATCTCTCCTTCTTCAGGCATAATAAAAAAAACGCTCCCCGTTGGCGGGGAGCGTTGATGCAGGTAGTATAAAAGCACAAAGACTAGACGGGAGTCTCTCGAATCATCTTCATGGCTTTTTGCTTAACCGCAGCATGCCCAAACCCGACAACTTTCGTTGAAAGGTTGGGCTGGCGCTTGGCGCGTGCCTCCATGAGGATGCTTGCTTTGTCTCTAAACATTAGGCGGTATTCTACCCGATATATGAAATGAGTCAATGGTTGACCCGAAACCGCCGATCGTCCAAATTTGTGGATGTAGATATCGATTTTTAAAATGTTGATGGCCTGATCACCCCCAGGACCATTGACCTGATTCATATCGCCGCGAAAATTGGCAGGGAGCGATCCACCGCTCCCTGCCATTCCTGTTGGTGTAGATTCCAAATCTATCCGGGTACACAATACCTGATCTGCAGATGCGGACGATCCTTTTGTGATTCGTGATCTCCGCTGTAGAACCTGACATACTCTGCCAGACCATTCATGTTGGTGGCCGTTTGATATCCAAGCCGGATCTGCGTCCCGCCGTTCAAGCTGATGAAGGGATTCGCGTCCCTGCTCAATGCGGTCCAATACCAGCCGGTGGCATTGTGATTCCAGCTGCTGCCGCCGACGGACGCTGCATCAGCCTGCGCCTCAAAGGTCTTCGGCTGTAGAGCGCCAAACCCGCCATCATGATACGAGACGAACAAGCCGTTGCGAATATCAACCGCGATATTTCCAAAAGTATTAAATGTGGCGCCGAACTCGCTCTGCTTTTTGATCATCAGATCCGCCTGGATCACCACTGCATTATCCGGCAGGTAAAAGGTCGGGAAATGTAACATGGCGCGGTATTGACGATTCAGTCCATCGTCACCCAGGTTGAAGGTGCCGTCTGTGGAATTGGCCGAGCCGCCCACCCTGCTCCCAACCCCTGATTCAAGCATCCAGCCATCGCCCGAGCCGGTGGAGCGGAATGCTTCGATCTTGATCGTGTATCTCTTGCCGGTTGTGTATGGCAGTTTGGTCAGGGGCATCCCGGCCCGATCGGTGATGGTGGCGCTCAAAGGCACATCCAGCCGCAGCGATCCTTCACCCGTGCCGGTATTGATCACGACCAGGCAGATATTATCCAGGCAGACCACATTCGTGATCGATTCGCCGCTGATGTCGCCGGTCTTGACCAATACAAAGTCGTTGGCTTCCACACCCTGCACGGGTTCAGAGAAAGTAACCACAAAGTCCCCGTTGGTTAGGGCAGGCAGCACCGAAACCACGGTCGGGCCCAACCTGTCAACGGTGAAAATTGCACCGCTGATGTATGGCAGTCCGGTCAATGGGAGCCCAGCCCAGTCGGTGATGGCTGCAGTGGCGGGTACATCCAGCCGGATGGAGCCTGCCCCCGTGCCGGTGCCGACCCTGACCGTATACACCCCGGAACCGCCGCTGATGGTGGTAATGGACACCCCGCTGAGCGTGCCGGTCGTGGTCAGTGAAAAATCGATGCTCTCCACATCCTTTACATCTTCAGAGAAGGTAACCGTGAAGTCCACACTGCCGGGGATCGCAGCAGCAATCATGCTTGAAACCACCGTGGGCGCGGTTCGGTCGATGGTGTAACTCTCGCCACTGGTATAGGGCAGGGAAGCCAATGCGTTGCCGACGATATCCGTCACCGCTGCGCCGGTTGGCAGGTCCAGGCGCAGGCTGCCTTCCCCTGTACCCGAATTAACGCCGACCGTGTAAACAGTCTGACTTTCACCAACCGGGCTGGCACCCGTCACAGAGGTCCCGCTGAGCGTGCCGGTGGCCGTCAGGGAAAAATCGCCGGCCTCCACACTCGTCACAGGTTCAGAGAAGGTAACCGTGAAGTTCACACTGGCGCTGCTGCTGGGGTTGGCACTGGCACGCACACTGGAAACCACCGTGGGCGCCAGTCTATCAACGTGGTAAGGCTCGCCAATCATGATCGGCAGGCTGGTGAGCATATTCCCGGCCAGGTCGCTGACCGTGGCGCCCACTGGCACGACCAGGCGCAGATAGTTATCACCCGTGCTGGTGCTGACACTGACGGTATAAACGGTCGGTCCCCCGCTGACAGCGGTGCAGGATTCAAAATCGGCAACATCCACACCGCTCACTGGCTCTGCAAAGGTGACCGTGAAATCGACGACCGCCGCATTGGTGGGGTCAACCCCGGCCCGCGCAGTTGAAAGGACCTCGGGCATGGTCTTATCCACCGTGTAACTTTCTCCGGTGGCAAAGGCGGCAGTCGGCGCATTGCCAACCAGATCGGTGATGGCGGCACTGACAGGCAGACCCAGCCGCAGTTCGCCATCTCCTGAGCCAGTGTTGACACTAACCGTATAGATGGAAGGTCCGCCGCTGACACCCGAGACAGACGCGCCGCTCAGGGTGCCGGTCGTCATCAGGGAAAAATCATCAGCCCCGGCATTCATCACCGGTTCAGAGAAGGTGACCGTGTAATTCACGCTCGCAGCCCGGGTTGGGTTGGGATTAGCACGCACGCTTGAAACCACGGCGGGCGCTGTTCTATCAAAGGTGTAACTCTCCCCGCTTATATAGGGCAATGCGATCAGGCCGTTCTCGTCCACGTCAGTGACAGTTGCGCTGGCGGGCACATCCAGCCGCAGTTCGCCATCCCCTGAGCCGCTGTTGACACTGACCGTATAGATGACCGGTCCGCCGCTGACACTGGTGACAGACTCACCGCTCAGTGTGCCAGCCACAACGCGGGTCAGGCTGAAATCAGCGGGATCCACACCCTGCACATCCTCAGAGAAAGTGACCGTGTAATTCACACTGGCCAGGTTGCTCGGGCTGGGGCTGACCCGCAAAATGGAAACGACACTGGGAGAAGATTCGGCACGGGCCGGGACTGGCAGGATGGCCGCGCTGAATAGTACGGTAAGAGCCAGGAGCATGGAAATTGAACTGCGTAAAAAAGAGACAGGTTTCATAAATGATCCTCCACAACTTTTATCCACAGGAAATTTTTGAACACTGCAGCCTTCCTGTGGTCTTGAAAGAACTGCAGCAAACGGTCAAAAAAAAATCCGCACTGTTTGCCGAATTCATTATCCGACTAAATGCCTTCCCTTAAATATCATTTTTATAACAAATCCATTGCGTATGATGGGACCCCGTCTGGCGAAGTGTACATTCCCCCAAGCCGTCAGCCTGACACCGCCTGCGTGAAAGTATATATATGAAAGAACCTCATTCCTCCCATG
>JAIFNG010000036.1 GCA_020047815.1 Anaerolinea sp. | reverse complement strand
TCTTCGCCTCATCTGCGCCGAGTAAATCCTTTACAATTGCTACAAGTTCAGTATATGTGTCAGACATGACAGCCTCCTGTTTATAATTTTGTCTGGCTTATTGTAATCGGTCTAGAAACCGTGTCAAGCCAGTGTTATCTATATCACAGTCAGGAACACTACCCTATGACAAAAGTTGCGCCCATAGACCAGAGAAAAGCAGATCACATCAAGATCAATTTGGAACAGGACGTCCGCTCAGCACTGACCTCCGGACTTGAAAGCTATGGATTCCCCCATGAAGCATTGCCTGAGCTCGCTTTGAATAACATCGACCCCTCCCTCAGCATATTTGGCAAATATTTGCAATCGCCAATCATGATCAGCTCCATGACTGGCGGCACCTCAGCTGCAGAGACGATCAACCTGCGCCTTGCGGAGGCTGCCCAGGAATGCGGTATTGCCATGGGAGTTGGCTCTCAGCGCGCCGCTATCGAAAATCCCGAGCAAGCAGAGACATTCCGGGTAAGAAGAGTTGCGCCTGATATTCTATTGTTTGCTAACTTGGGTGCAGTACAACTTAATTACGGATACGGCACCAATGAGTGCCAACGCGCTGTGGACATGATCCAGGCTGATGCACTCATTCTCCACCTTAATCCCTTGCAGGAAGCCGTCCAGGATGCCGGCAACACCAATTTTGCCGGGCTGGCAGGAAAGATAGAGACAATATGTAAAAAAATGGAAGTACCTGTCATTGTAAAAGAAGTTGGCTGGGGTATCTCAGTACGTACAGCAAAGCTACTCGCGAGTTGTGGAGTATCCGCGATTGATGTTGCAGGGGCAGGTGGCACAAGTTGGTCGCAAGTGGAAATGCATCGCGCTCCCGACGAATTCACCCGTCAACTTGCCTCAACCTTTGTCCGCTGGGGAATCCCTACGGTGGAATCGATTTTGAATGTGCGTCTGGCTGCCCCAAAAATACCAGTGTTCGCCAGCGGTGGGATCAAAGACGGACTTGATATCGCCAAATGCATCGGTTTGGGGGCATCTCTCTGCGGCATGGCTGGACAATTTCTAAAAGCCGCTGCGATTTCAACTGAAAACGTGGTGGAGATGACAAAATTGACCAGGAGACAATTGGAAGTCACAATGTTTGCTTGTGGTGCTGGCACGTTGGAAGAGTTAGCCAGAAGGGTGTCCAAGGTTTAAAATTTCAAAAATTCATGGCACTGGAAGACTGTATAATTGACACAGACACAGACTTCACAACAACAAATGGACCGAAGTCATACACCCATGCAACAAAATACAAGAAAAAGGAAATTGTGAATAGTTAAGAAATAGAAAACAGTATGTATCCCACCACCTCCCCTTTATTGATATTAGTCAACTGGGGTTTCCGAATATTTTTGGCAGATAACATGGTGAAGAATTTCATTATTAGATCCTGGTTTTCACCAGCCAGTATTTTCCTAACCTAAATTATAAAAACAGGAACCCAAACCAACTCATGAAATTATTTACATACATCTTACGCTATGATGACGGCACCGCTCCCAATCCATTTTGGGGCGTCTGCTCACTTGCCATTCGCAAACCAGCCCTGCGCCTCGCTGCCGAAGTGGGCGATTGGGTCGTTGGGTTGGGATCAGCCGAGTCGCCCATCGGGGACATCTCTGCTCATGTAGTCTACGCAATGAAGGTCACCAGCAAAATGACCTTGATGGAATACGATCAATTTTGCAAGACTTTTCTACCAAAGAAAAAACCGGACTGGCGCAATCATGATTACCGTATGCGTATGGGCGATTGTATTTATAACTTTGTGGCAGGGCCAGACAATCCAAAAATGCGTACGGGAGTTCATACCGAAGAAAATATGGAGAAGGACCTGAGTGGGTTGTACGCCCTGGTTTCCAAGCAGTATTATTATTTCGGAGACCAACCTATAAAACTTCCCAGCAACCTATACCCCATCACCCAGACACCTCAGGGCCAAATATCCGCTGCTCACCAGGAATATTTTGAAGATTTCGTAAACTGGATTGAAGATCTGGATATTACCCCAAACAAAGCCCTCGGCGAACCCCAGCTCAAAAGACAATATTCACTCGAAAAAGAACTTCAAGCGATCTGCTCCTTACGCGATCTACAGGAAGATGAATGACAATTAATTCCCTCCTTTAAATTGTGCCAAAAATATACCCGGATATCCCGGAAAAAACTTTATGATCGACATCGATGTTTTTATCAAAAGATGAGGGATGGGTGGTAGCACCATCCCTCATCTTCGTGTCGCTACTTTTCAGTAATCACAATCATCTCGATCTCGTCCCCATTAAATGTCGGGTTTTGCTGGGGATCACGCCGGGTAATTCCATTGACCACATCCATACCTTCAACCACCTGACCAAAAATTGTATATCCGCCATTCAATTGCTCAGTTGGTCCAAACGTGATGAAGAATTGACTTCCGTTTGTATCAGGTCCTGCATTTGCCATTGCCACCACACCCGCTTTGTCAAATGTCAGGTCGCTGTTTTCGTTGACAAATTCATAGCCTGGCCCCCCCATTCCTGAACCTGTAGGGTCGCCGCCCTGTGCCATAAAACCCTCGAGCACCCGATGGAATGTGACACCATCAAAATAGTTTTTGCAGGCAAGAAAAATAAAACTGTTGACCGTAATCGGGGATTTTGCCGGATATAACTCCACAACAAACTCGCCACCTTTAACCATTTTATAGGTCGCAAAATATTGTCCCCCCTGGTCAATTTTCATAGGGGGGGCCTCGTTGTATTGTTCTGCTGCAGGGATCGATTCAAATACTGAACATGCGGTTTCATTTCCTACATCCCCAACAGGCGCAACGCTGCCCTCTTCTGGAGCAGGAAATAATTTGGAAATATAAGGCCAGGCGACAATCGCAACCACGATCACGATCATGGTGATTGCGACATACTGGATCGTCTTTTCAGTGCGTTGGGTTTCCACTTTTTTTACTTTTTTCTTCGATGGCATACAAGCTGCTCCTATAAATGGATTTTCCTGTATTATAACAACCTTGCGTCCAGACTGGTTTTCTTGTATGCTTGTCAGCCATGCGAGAATTATTCAAAAAACATATAGCAATCCCGCAGGACCATGGGTCCTGGATATTTATCCTTAGCCCCCTACTTATAGGTTTATTTGCGGGAGAAGCGTTCACCTATGCGACCCTAAGCCTCATCATTTCCGCGATGTCTGCTTTCATGATTCGCCAGCCAATGACGATCTTCGTAAAGGTGGTCTCTGGCAGACGCCCAAAAGCCGACCTCCCTCCAGCCCTATTTTGGTTATTGATCTATGGCTTTAGTACATCCCTGGCGTTGACTTTTCTCATCGTCCAGGGGTTTGTCTACGTCTTATATCTGGCAATACCTGGCGTCCCAGTTTTTGTATGGCACTTGTGGTTGGTAAGTAAACGGAATGAACGAAAAAAAGTTGGCATCGAAGTGCTTGCAACGGGCATATTATCTCTTGCTGCGCCTGCTGCGTATTGGGTATCACTGGGGGAATATAATTCCACAGGATGGGCGCTCTGGGCCTGTACCTGGCTACAGACTGCTGCGAGCATCGTTTATGCGTATCTTAGGCTGGAACAACGCGAATTAAACGCTCAGCCTGCGAATCGAGAAATGTGGAGGATGGGACAGCGCTCGCTCGTTTACACTTCCTCCAATTTATTTATCGCACTTGTATTGAGTTGGGGAAATATTGTTCCCCAACTCATTTTCATCCCTTTTCTATTACAATGGGTTGAAACCATTTGGGGCATCACCCATCCATCCATCGGATGGAAACCAGCGCACATCGGGGTGCGTCAGCTCATCATCAGTACACTCTGGACAATATTGTTTATCATTTTTTGGAAGGCATAACAAAACGGACGAACTTAAATACGAAATCCTCACCGAAGTACTCGGGCAAATGGACGCTGAATTGGCGAAGGTATATTTTCAAACTCATGGAATTGACGTGCAGCTTTTTGAAGAAGCAACCATATACAACGTCATCCCGGTCACCTTCGGCAGGGCACAAATTTTTATTGAAAAGATAAACACCCAAAAGGCACACGCCTTGTTGGAGGAATATGAAAGAAAAATCGCGCAAACACATGACAAAGGAGAAACAGCTTGAAAGACACCATCATCCTCGTTACCAACAATGGCATGGGCAAGGCGGACCTTGCATTACAACATAAGTTGGCAGCAAAATACTTTGAATTGCTTACTGAAAACACACATCTCCCCGCTGCCATCTGTTTTTATGCAGATGGTGTCAAGTTGACCGTCACAGGCTCTCCCGTACTCGCACAACTCAAGGCGCTGGAAGAAAAAGGTGTCCGTCTGATCCTGTGCTCTACTTGTCTTGATTATTACGGTCTCAATGATCAAGCGCAGGTTGGTATCGTCGGCGGCATGACCGACATCATCGAAGCACAAACTAAAGCATCCAAAGTGATTTCCATTTAAAAAATCAAGGCGCTTATGGTTCCAACAGCCCTTCGTGCCTTTCAAGAGGAGTAATAATGAATTTTGATCTAAATGATGAACAAAAAGCATGGAAGAAGTCAGTCCATGAATTTGTGGACAAAGTCGTCAGGCCCAAAGCGCGGGAAGTGGACGAAAACGAAGAATTCAATTGGGATGCAGTCCGCAAAGGCGGTCCCATCGGTTTGCTCGGCATGAATATTCCTGAAGAATATGGCGGCTCGAATGTAGACATGATATCTGCTGTCATTGCGCTTGAGGAAATTGGCTGGGGATGTGGTTCCACTGCATTAAGTTTTACAGCACACAATGGCCTCGGCACTGCACCGATCTCACTTTATGGTACAGATGAGTTAAAAAAGAAATGGCTGCCGCTTGTTGCAGAAGGAAAAAATAAACTTGGTTCCCTGGCTTTGACTGAACCGGATGCAGGGTCTGATATTCAGGGCGGTATCACTACAAAAGCAGAGAAGCAGGGGGGGGATTGGGTGATCAACGGCACAAAGATGTGGTGCACCAACGCGGGCATTGCTGAGTACATCATCACATTAGTCCGCACAGACCCAAAGGGCGGATCAAAATCATTAAGCATGATCCTTGTGCCCACAGATTCGAAAGGGTTGACAATTAGCCCCCCTGAAAAGAAGATGGGGTTACGCGGCTCCCCCGCGTATGGAATGACCTACAATAATGTACGGGTTCCTCTTGAAAATCTGGTCGGATTGGAGGGAAGGGGTTTACAACAAACACTTGCCACCCTGGATGGCGGACGTGTCATCATTGGTGCGATCTCTGTCGGGTTGGCACAAGCCGCCTTCGAAGCCTCAGTGGAGTACGCACACGAGCGTAAAGCCTTTGGTCGATCCATTGGGGAATTTCAGGCAATACAATTCAAATTTGCCAACATGGCAACCGAAATAGAACTGGCGCGTAATATGCTATATAAAGCCGCCTGGCTGAAAGATCAAAACCGCCCATATAGCTTGGAGGCAGCAATGGCAAAACTTTATGCTTCTGAAATGGCGGAACGGGTTTGTTATGATGCAATTCAAATTCATGGAGGAAATGGCTACAGCCGTGCCTATCATGTGGAGAGGATGTACCGCGACGCGCGCCTCATGACCATTGGCGAAGGCACAAGCGAAATTCTAAGATTAGTGATTGCAAGACACGCCCTGGCAGATAAGTAAGAATGAAATATGGACTGTCCAAAAAGAGAATACCCCGACATGAAAGCGGGAATCGGCAAATAAAGAACATCTCGTTCCGCAGGAATAGTGGGACGAGATGTTCTTATTCGGGTCACTTTTTATCCGCCTCCCATTTTTGAATGGCAAGGAGGACTCCTTCCGCAATACGTGCAGGACGTTCAGCCACGCCCGAAATTTGCGCATGACCGATTCGGGGGTCAATTTCGACAATTTTCGTTTTTTGAGCTACAGGCACGTCATTGCGAGTCAGTCCACGCAGAACACCCCTTATCGGTGCGAAGAGTGGGGTTGAATTGATCTGTGCGATCTTCTGACCTGCCTCAACTATGTGACCAATTTGACAAGTTGTAAAAAATTGACCGGGCACAGGCGCATAAAGATATCGATCCCGCGCATGACCCTCGATCGCAGTCGGTTCACCCTGCAATGGCCTGGCGGAACCCCTCTCGATTATGTGTCCCAGAAAATCACCTCGGGCAGTTTCAATTACAAGGTGTGTCGTTTCACCTGCGATAAAATTAGGACCCAAACCAATAGTTAATGGAGCAAGGTGTATTTGTGTCTCAGGCTGGAGATGTTTTCTCATGCGCGCATCCACTAAGATCTGGGGACGCAGGAAATCAACTGTTTTAGAAAATTCTTCTATGAGGAGCGGAATAACATCGTGTCTGATCAAAATATCGCCCAGCATCAGGAAGTCATCCACTTTTATACATTTGACATCCTCCAAAGTAGAGATACCGTCAAAAACAGCGTCAGCAAATGCCATCATACGGCGGGTGGTTGTAGGCTGAACACCCTCGTGGATAACGACATCATATCCTGCACGAAATAAATATATAGCAACGGCGGAGCCAACATCACCACTTCCGCGAACAAGAATTTCGGGCATATCCTCTCCAAAAATCCGTCAAAAAAACTAATTTTGCATAGGGTAGCAGCAAGCCTTCCTCACTAATTGAGAACATCCTGCCGAGTAAATCACGATGAATAGGCGCTTCAGCCGCCTACAGGTTCATCAGGCAAAATGTGCCCGACCACAATATATAAATACCTAACCACGCGGCAGGTCGCCATTGAAGGTGGGAAGAATATTATGCTCAAAGAAATTCTTATCCAAACCATAAAGGGTTTGGTAAAAGATTTGGGCTTCAGTGGAAATATCCACGGTCAGAAAAAGGTCAGGGTGTAATTTGCCTGCCAGCCAGGCAAGGCCAAGTATCCAACGTGGGTCAGGCTGATCCCAACTGTAAATATCTGCAGCGAAGCCAGATAGTTTTCCATCCTTCACAGCACGGATGGCAGACCAATTCGGATCGACTCTGAGTCCAGCCGCCACTTCGGAAGAATTATTTTCGTATGAAATAATGAAAATCTGGTCTGCATCCCACTCAGCCACCTGTTGCAGCGTTACTTGAGTCCACCCCAAAGCAGGATTGGCACCTTCCCAAACAGGCTCTCCCCCCGCGAGCTTCACTATTTGAGTTTGCATCGAATTCATCAGAGGAACATAAAAGACCTTGTTATCGTCGCTTTCGGCACAGGAAAGGATCAGCACTCGCGGCCTTGGAGCATCTTTGACAGTCTGGGAGATTTCATAGACTTTGGTTTGGAAATATGAGGCAACTTCGATTGCACGAGGCTCGTCGCCAAAAACCTGTCCTAAAATTGCCAAGTCC
>JAIFNG010000112.1 GCA_020047815.1 Anaerolinea sp. | reverse complement strand
CCCCAGGGACTAGAAGAGGTATCCTACGAGGAGATTTTGGCTATTCACTAACCAGGCGAGGGGTGCCAGTACTAGATCTAATTCTGGACCGAATTCCAAACACACTCATTTTGATGATCCCCGCCCAGATCCTGATCCTCATTTTTGGCATATCTTTTGGCATAATCTCAGCCCTCAAACAATATTCTTTCCTTGATAATTTTCTGACAACTTTTTCATTTGTCGGGTTATCTACACCAGTTTTCTTTATTGCTCTCCTTTTGATCTACATCTTTTCAAGCACTTTCCGACGCTGGGGGCTGCCTTATTTACCTTCCGTTGGGATGTTTGATTTTAATAAGGGAAAAACGGTTTCTCAAATTGTCCTTCACCTAATTTTGCCGGTTGGCAGCATAGTATTTCTCAGCATGGCGAAATACGTTCGATTTACGCGCAGCGCAATGCTTGAAGTGATCAATCAAGACTATATCAGAACAGCGAAAGCAAAAGGGCTTCGAATGAGTTATATCATCTCTTCGCATGCCTTTAAAAATGCTGCCCTTCCGATAATTACCCTGATCGGACTTGATCTTCCTTTACTTTTGGCTGGAGCAGCGGTTACAGAACAAATATTTGCCTGGCCTGGCATGGGGCGGCTTTATCTGGACCATGTCAGTGAATATGATGTTCCAGTTGTCATGGGCATCATTGTTTTTATCTCTATAGCTGTAGTGGTTTTCCAGATTATCACCGATCTCACATACGCAGCACTTGATCCACGAATCCGCTTAGATTGAAAAAGGAACAAACTTATGAGTATGTCTGAAGCAGCTCCTAAAGTATTCGAACAAATCCCAGACAAACCGCCTCTTTCAATCCAAAAAATGATCTGGATGCGCTTTCGTCGCCATAAAATGGCCCTGGTGGGTGCGGTCATCATGGTTCTTTTATTTGTTTTTTGTTTTGGCGGAGCTTTGTTCTTTCCTGAAGCAGAAGCGAACAGAACAGATACATCAATACGATTGGCTCCTCCTAGTGCAGAGCACCCTTTTGGGACGGATCCGATTGGCCGAGATATATTTCGCAGGGCGGTCTATGGAGGACAGATATCCCTTTTGATCGGAATATCAGCTGCCTTCCTTGGTGTTTCAATTGGCGTGGTGGTTGGATCCCTTGCAGGCTATTTTGGAGGCTGGCTTGATTCATTATTAATGCGTATCACAGAAGCTTTGCTGTCCATTCCTAGAATTTTTCTTTTGTTAGTCCTGGCGAATTTTCTGAGCGATAAATTCCCTGATGTTGAATTTGCCGGACGTACATATAGCGGTAGTGTGGTTGGCATTGTTTTAATGATTGGCTTAATGGGCTGGATGGGTTTGGCGCGTATTGTTCGGGCAGAATTCTTATCCTTGAAAGAGAATGACTTTGTCACCGCAGCCAGGGCAACCGGGACACCTAACTGGGAGATCATTCTTAAACATATCCTGCCAAACACAATCGCTCCAATCGTTGTTTCGGCAACACTTGGTGTTGCTGACGCCATTTTGGGAGAATCATACATCAGCTTCCTGGGCATGGGCGTAAGGGCGCCGACAGCCACCTGGGGCAACATGCTAGAAAGATCCTACGCCTATATTGACACCGCCCCCTGGCTTTGGATCTTCACTGGTTTTTTTATCCTTATTACCATTCTAAGCATTAATTTTGTTGGGGATGGAATAAGAGATGCCCTCGACCCCCGTAGCCGAACTGCATAAAAACGTGCAAAGGACTCCATAATGATAAAACAAACTCCCTTGCTTGAGATAAAGAACCTAACCGTACAATTTCACACAGCGGATGGAATTGTCCATGCTATCAATGACATTTCCTATTACGTCAATAAAGGTGAAACAGTGGCAATTGTTGGGGAAAGTGGTTGTGGAAAATCCGTTTCGGTGATGTCTATTTTGGGATTGATTCCTCAACCTCCAGGTGAGATTCTTCATGGAGAGGCACTTTATAAGGGACAAAACCTACTTTCGATGTCAGAAGACGAGTTGCTAGCATTCAGGGGACAGGAAATTGGTTTAATTTTTCAAGACCCAATGACATCTCTCAACCCTACTCTGACCATGGAAAAGCAACTTACCGAAGCGATCATCAAACACAAAGAAGTTAATAAACGCGCTGCACGACAAATAGCAATCGAATACCTTGGCAAGGTTGGAATAACTGATGCAGAGCAGCGTCTGAAGAATTACCCTCACCAGTTTTCGGGTGGGATGCGCCAGCGGGCGATGATTGCCATGATGCTGGCTCTTAATCCAATGCTGTTGATCGCTGATGAACCTACCACAGCTTTGGATGTCACCATCCAAGCCCAAATCATTGATCTCGCTAAAAAAATCAAAGAGGAAACCCAGATGTCCATGATCTGGATTACTCATGACCTTGGCGTAGTGGCTGAACTAGCTGAACGGGTAATTGTCATGTATGCAGGTGAAATCATGGAAGAAGCCGATGTTATATCTCTCTTTCACTCTACCAGGCATCCCTACACCATGGCATTGTTGCAATCCCTGCCACGAGTGGATTTTCGCAGGGATACCGAAAGATTGCAGTCCATCCCGGGGTCTCCCCCGAGCTGTTATAACGTTCAGCCTGGTTGTCCATTTGCTAACCGATGTAGTTTTGTGATTGATAAATGTTGGGAGAAAAAACCTCCCTTGCTTGCGGTAGCTCAGGAGCATCGAGCAGCCTGCTGGATCGATGTAACGACAGGAGAACCCCGATGACAGAAACACAGGGTGCCAGTGACAATTCCCCGCTGGTAGTTGTCGACAATTTATTTATGCACTTCCCAATCAACAAAGGGATTTTTATGAAACGCGCTGTTAGCCATGTGCGGGCAGTCGATGGTGTTAGTTTTCAGATTAGGCAAGGCGAAACTCTGGGTGTCGTTGGAGAGAGTGGCTCAGGGAAAACTACTTTGGGAAGGACAATCCTCGGTTTGTACAAAGCCACCTCTGGACAGATAGAAATCGGGGGGATCAAAGTAGATCCCGCCTCTCGCCATCAAATGAAAGAGATACGGCGCGGATCTCAAATGATCTTTCAGGATCCCTTTTCCTCTTTGAATCCTCGCTGGATGGTAAGCTCGATTGTTGGCGAGCCGATTCGGGTTCATAAATTAAGCAAAGACAGAAAAGACCGAGAGAAGAAAGTATCTGAATTACTTGAATTAGTCGGGTTGAGCAGTTTTTATCTTAATCGCTTCCCAAATGAGTTTTCCGGTGGACAACGACAAAGGATCGGGATTGCTCGTGCCTTGGCATCTAACCCTAAATTCGTTGTCTGCGATGAACCGATTGCAGCCCTGGATGTATCCATCCAGGCTCAGATTGTTAATCTTTTAGAGGACTTACAGGACGAATTCGGGATTACTTATTTGTTTATTGCCCACGATCTGAGTATGGTCCGCCATATTTGTGACCGAGTAGCGGTTATGTATCTTGGGTTGCTAATGGAACTGGCTGGGAAAGACGAACTTTATGAAAACCCACAACATCCTTATACAAAATCATTATTGTCAGCTGTACCTATTCCTGACCCGATTGCCACTCGAGACAGGAAAAGGATAGTCCTAATCGGGGATATTCCCAGTCCCATCAATCCACCTTCTGGCTGTCGCTTTCATACCCGGTGCCCTATCGCCAAAGAACACTGTGCGCTTGTTGAGCCTGCCTGGCGGGAGATAAAACCCGACCACTGGGTTTACTGTCATGAAGTTGAGCCAAAATATATTCCAAAAGGATAACCCCATTAATCCCTCTAAAAAAAGAGGGAAAAAGTATAGCCGTCAATACAAGTCTTACCAGCAGGTGAATTAGGAGAATGTTGAAATATGAAAACAATCAAAGAAAAAGCATATTCTGTTGCAGATAGAATTACAGCTTTTCGGCGTGATTTCCATATGAACCCAGAAATTGGCTTTGAGGAATTTCGTACTGCCGGAATCATTGCTAAAAGATTGGATGAACTGGGTTACCGAGTACAGAGGGAAGTGGCTAGAACTGGAGTTTTAGGTGATAAGGGGGAAGGAGGTCCGGTAATTGCCATTCGAGCAGATATGGACGCTCTGCCCATCCAGGAGAAGAATGATGTTCCTTATGCTTCGACAATTCCCGGCATGATGCATGCATGCGGTCATGATGCTCATACTGCTATTGCCCTTGGCGTGGCAGAATTGCTAAGTGATGAAGATTTCCCCGGGACGGTCCGCTTTCTATTCCAGCCTTGTGAAGATAACGATGACGATGAAGGTATTAGCGGGGCTCCACGCATGATCGAAGCAGGCGCCCTGGAAGGGGTGGATGTTGTTCTTGGTCTGCATGTAGCCGCGGACCTTCCCAGCGGGAAAATTCTAACCGTTCCGGGAGCAGTTCTGGCAGGAGCTGATTTTTATGTCGCGTCAGTATTGGGAAAAGGTGGCCACACGGGTTCTCCGCATCTGGCAATTGATCCAATTTATATTGCCAGTCATGTTATTCAGGCGATTCATTCCATCGTGCCAAGAACGATTCCTGCCTACAAAATGGGTATCATCAACATGGGCATTGTTCATGGCGGCACGAAAGATGGTGCAATCCCTGAGAATGTCAATATTGAGGGTATCTTACGGTATTCAGATAAAGAGGTCAGGAACACCATCCGAACTGAGTTAGAAAGGGCGCTTTCGATTGCCAAGAGTTTTGGGGGAGATTACGCTTTGGAAATCAAAACTGCTGCTCCGCCCTTAATCAATCACCCAAAACTCGTTGATGTAGTTCTACAGGCAACTGAAGACTTATTTGGGAAAGAACAGATTGGCGATTTTAAACCTTTAATGGCGGGAGAGGACTTTGCCTTTTATAGTGAAGTGGTCCCGGCTGTGTGCTTTTTCTTCCTTGGTGCAGGAATCGAAGGCGACTTACGTCGGCATCATGACCCTCACTTTGACATTGATGAATCCGTCCTTCCGATCGGAGCTGCTGTTATGGCAGAAAGCGCCCTACGGTTGCTTCGTAATGGTGGGAAATTTGATTGACCTTGTCAAAAGTAAAATAACTCGGATTGTTTAGGACTCGCAGCAGCTAATTAGGCTAGCTCGGTTTAGGCATATCATATTCTATAAGGAAAAAACAATGACCGATCAAGAGAAACAACTCAATTATCTCATTGAACTGCCCAATTGGCCTCGTGCCAAGTTGGCCCAGCTGCCAACCCCGATTCACCCTTTGAAAAATTTTGGCACGCAGCTCGGCGGACCCGAGTTGTGGATCAAAAGAGATGACTTAACCGGGTTGGCAGGCGGCGGCAATAAGACGCGCAAACTTGAGTTTCTGGTTGGAGATGCGCTAAAGAACGGCGCTGATACGTTGGTTACGGTAGGCGCGATACAATCCAACCACACACGCCAAACAGCAGCAGCAGCGGCAAAATGCGGTATGAAGTGCGCTCTCCTGCATTGCAGCTGGACGAAAGATGCAGGTCCTAGTTATAGGCAGGTCGGGAATATTCTGCTTAGCAGCATTCTGGGGGCAGACCTTTACCTGGATGAGGAAAAAAGACCGATCGAGGATCAGGGACCCCTCGAAGAGTTTGTCGCGTACCTCAAAGCACGCGGTCATTTGCCATACCTGATACCAGGCGGCGCCTCTGAACATCGGTTAGGCAGTCTGGGGTACATTGCCTGCGCCGCCGAAATTGTCAAGCAATCCCGCGAATTGGGTATTACTTTTGATTACGTGGTGCATTGCACTGGCAGCAGCAGTACCCAATCAGGTTTGGTTGCGGGTTTTGCAGCCCTTGGAGAAAAAACCCATGTCATTGGTGTGGCTGATGATGATGAAACCGAGATCAAAAAGAGGCGGGTTCTTCAACTCGCAAATGATACACTCCTGGAGCTGGGATTGCCAGCCCAGGTCAACACGACAGATATTGAGGTCATTGCCGCCAGTACAAGCCCATACGGGGTTGCCAATCAGGATATATTCCATGGAATCAGCCTGTTAGCCCGCACCGAAGGGCTCATTGCAGACCCCGTTTATGAGGGAAAAGCAATCAGAGGACTTCTAAATCTTGCAGAACAGCATCGCTTTGAAAAAGATAGCAAAGTGTTGCTGATGCATCTTGGCGGTGTGCCTGCCGTGCATGCTTATGCAAATCAATTTGATCCAGTCAACTTGATGAAATTCGTTGTTTGATGATTTTGGACGAAATCCAGTGGAATATTTTTTGGGAGAAAAACCTGATGGTTACATTAAGAAAAACGAAAGAATTGGACAAAGCCCTCCTGGTCGGGAAAATTCGTGAGCAATTTAAGAACATTGGGAAACTTAAATATCAGAGAACCCTTCTTGAATTTTTTGATGATGAGAAACAATTTCTTGGGGATAATGTTTTCGAGACAACTTTCAAGAGCAGAGAAAGTGACGCCCCGCTCATTTATGAAGTCTCTGGTCCTTATGATGTGGTCAGTAACGAATATGCCACCATCGCAAGGGTGTATTATCGAGGAAATCTAAAATACGCATATGATATCAAACCAGGGATTCTACAGAGAACCGCTGCGATGGTGTGGCTCTATCTTGATACGCTGCAGCACCCTCTTGGAAAAACGCTCTTTGTTGGAGCTGGAAAGCTAGCCTTGCATATTGCTGCATACCTGAAACACTTTTCTCCTGACCTGAAAAACATTGATTATCAAGATATTACCCGGAAAGTTGATGATTTTGAGCTCCCGCTGAAAAAAATCGATATTCAGGCAAGCTATCTGGATCAGCATGATTTCTCCATGTATGACACCATCATCCTTGCCACAAATACTTCAACCTGCATCATCCATGAAGGAAATTTCTCAGGGTTAAAACCTGGGTCTGTGATCATTTCGTTATGCACAACATCCCAGAGCGGTGAAATATCCAAAGAGATCTATGCTAGAAGTGATATTAACACCTTCCTGGATTACGATCTAACAAAAACATTCTCCGAGGATATGAGAAGTGCGAATCATTTGGGATATCTTGATAAGAGCATCTTGTATGCGGATATCCTGGCAGGTCGATCCGATTTTGACGTCCATGCCAAAGTGAATATTGTTCGTTTGACCGGCACCCCGATCCAAAATGTTGCCGTCATTGATATGATGTTGGAGGAGGAAGACGAATATCCTGCAAATTCCAGCAATGCGGACTGAAAGCGGGACTTTCCACATCCAAATATTCGTCATATCATAAAAATATATGAATACAAAGACCGACTTTCACAAGTCGGTCTTTTACTTGCTCAAAATATTCGGGACTTTCGCTTGGAGTGACGAGATGATAGCATGTGGACATGATAACCAAGCCTGTGCTGGCTACTTGGCTCATCCGTTAGATTTTTTGATTTTTTTAGCTAGAATTTCGACCAAGGGATTGTCCTTTTCTCCCAAGGTGAGTTCG
>JAIFNG010000148.1 GCA_020047815.1 Anaerolinea sp. | reverse complement strand
CGATCCAGATCATAGCAGAAGGGCTCGATGCCAAATCCACCAAAGTGGAGACCGTGATGGTGCGCAAGGTCGTGACATGCAGCGCCGAAGATGATCTGCAAAAAGTTGTCGATGCCATGTCCAGGCATCAATTGCGCCGTATTCCAGTTGTGGACGATGATCACAAGATCCTGGGGATCATTGCCCAGGCGGATGTGGCAATTCATTTTGACCACCCCAAAAAAACCGCCGAAATGGTGAAGGAAATTTCACAAGGCGACGGCAGGTAAATAAGTTTAACCATGCAATGGAACCATTAATTCTCTCCGTACAAATGTCACACCTGCACTCCCTGGCACTGCCCGCCAGGGCAAGTGTGCGTACGGTGCAAGTGTTGCGAAGGATTTGTACGAGGAACATTTCGAGAGTAGTGTCACTGCGAGGAACGAAGCAGTCTCCAAGCAGCAGGGGATTGCTTCGCCAAAGAGCGGCTCGCAATGACATATAATGCCCACGGGCAAAAATTTATGAGATGTACGGTAGAGAAACCATTAATAAAGAATTGAGGTATGGAATGCCCAATAAAAGAATGACCCGATCTGAATTCGTTACCACCCTGGCTGAGAAAAGCGGCCTGAATAAGCAGCAGGCATCCCTGGCGCTTGATGGAATTAGAGACATTGTGACCTCGCAGCTCGGCTTGCCGGAACCCTGCGAGGTCCTTATTCCAGGACTGTTGATTTTGAGCATTGTTGACAAGCCTGCCACGCCTCAACATGAAGGTGTTAATCCATTCACCAAAGAGCCGATGACCATTAAGGCAAAACCGGCGCGCAAGGTAATTAAGGTTAGAACGCTCAAAGCATTGAAAGATGCCGTATAAATTCCCGACCGGTCGATCTGGCATCCCCGCTGGTGAGACTGGCAGTCTCCAATTTTGCTTGATCAGAAAAATAACATGAATGCCATGTACCGACATTTTAGCGTTTTTGCGATTTACGGGACAGTCTCAATGCTGTTGATACTGTCTCTGGCTGCATGTGATGTCTCGGACGTAACTCCATATGTGCTGGTGGAAGGAGCGTCGTTAGCCACCCCGGCGTTAATCAACACACCCGCGCTGTCAGACACGTTCTGTGTGGCGTGTGACCAGGCCACCCTGTCAGCCGCCCTGACCCAGCAGAGGAATAGCTTCGATAACCAGGCGGCAGCCACCGCCGAAATCCTGCGCGCCAATGCCCAGGCCACTGTCAATTCAGCACAGGCGACCCTGGGCGCGGCGCTGACCCAGGAACAAAACAATGCCAATTATGTCGCGGCTCAGATCGCGGCTACTGCCGAAATTGCGCGCGCCAATGCGCAGGCAACCGTCAACTCAGCGGGAGCGACACAGATCGCCGCACTCACCCAGTCACAGTACAACCTCCAAGTAACCATGGCGGCAGGAACGCAGGCCGCGAATGCTGCCATCGCCCAGCAAAATAAAAACGACCTGGCCGCAAGCACCCAGACGGCTGTTGCCAATGGCATTGCCACCCAAACCCAGGCCGCTGTTGCAACATCACAATGGTACGCCGACCAGGAACGCCAGCGTGAAGAACAAAAGCAGGGACCCATTACTTTTTTGTGGATGTGGTGCCTGCCGACCTTTCTTGTATTATTGGCCGGAACTCTTCTTTTGGGATTCTGGCGCTGGCTAAAGATCCAGCAGGACAACCAGCGGATCCTCGAAACTCCCGTTGAACCATTGCCGGCACTGGCGGCTGAAGTGCCGCAACATCATCACCATGCCGATGATGTGATCATCGACGACGGTTATCAGGTCACCGATCCGGATGACGTGGAGCAGTGGATCGATGAAGTCAAGGAGCAACTGCTGGCTAGTGATGAGAAGGAGAACGATGACCCTACAGACCGTTGAGCAGCACCGCATCACCCAAAAAACCCGGCAGATCAGGGCCCAGGTCTCAACCATTCTGACCAAATGGGGATTGCTGCCGCGATTTAAGCGCTGGCGATTAACCCAGGACCCGGACTCCGGAATGATCGTGCTGTTTGGCATACTCAATAACAAATATATTGCCGCGAACACCACGATCCCTTTCAGCGATTATTTCGATCCGGGCCTGCTGCATGACCTGGCAAATGAACTGCAAGTTCAGGTCGTATCCTGCAATAGTGATGGCCTGCGCTACGCCTTCATCCTGGACCGCGGTCAATTCGGCATCATGCCGACCCATATAGATTTCCCCTTTATTGACAACGGCAAACTTTCAGCCAGGGTCGTTTTTAAAGAAAAGCCGCAGAACGTGCCCGCGCTGCCCGTGGGAGTAACGATCGTTGAAGATCAAAAATTTGTACGCCGGGTTGCGGATGCCTTCTTGAAGGTCTTTGACGATATTAAACTCCAGGACGAGGCCGCCTTGCAGCTCTCGGCTCAAAATCCACCCGATATTGTCATCATCGATGAAGATGAGTTCCATAAGCGTGTGGCGGAACACGAAGTCAACCGGCAGCGGATCAAACGCATCGGCAAATTGCTCGACAAGGCAGACGGCCGGTAATCATCAGACCAGGTATTTCACGATCAACCATCAAGGAGAAAAAAATGGGACACAAAGGTGTCAGTAAACGCAAGCCAAAGAAGTCCAATTCCAGCATGGATGTCAATGCTGCATCCAATCCACACCCGGGCGAAACCACTTCAACCGTACAGGCCCTTGTGAAAGACAAGGATGCCCTGCTTAAAAAAGGCGGCACAAACCCTTCTGCCGGCTCCAATAAAAAAGGAGAAAAGGCTGACAGGCATAAGAACCATGGAATTTGATGTTCGTTATTTTTAGAATACCCGAGGAGAAACAACAATGAAACTATATTTGATCTTTATCGTTATGGATCTGCTGACTTTAATAGCTTACCCGTTCGTGTTTACATACGGCAAACTGCACCAGTTCGCCTTACAAAAAGCGAACATCACCCGGACAAAATTATTGGCGGCTGATCCAGCCGCATGAGACAGTTGGGCAATTTGAAGATGATGAACATGGAAAAAGGACATTATGCGAACTAAAAAAATTTCCTTCCCGGGGCAGCAATCATTATGTGTTTTTCCCAATAACCGCTCGGAATTGGCACAGGCCATCTCTGAACTGCACCTGAATGGCAATTCCCCGGTGATCGTGCTGATCGGCGGCGAGATCGATGAAAAGGAAGCCGAGGCGACACACAGGGCGATCCACACCATTTCCAAAGCCGCGACAGACATGAAGGCGTTGGTCATTTGCGGAGGAACAGACTCGGGGGTGATGTCCCAAATTTCCCAAACCCGCTCACAAGAGCATCAAACGTACCCATTGATCGGTATTACACCTGAAGCATTGGCAACCTGGCCGGGCGGTCCGCGCAGTACAAACTTTTTATGGTGGGGAAGGAAGCGCCGGCAGTTGGACCCGAATTATTCCCATTTCATCCTGGTACCCGGCAGTGATTTTGGGGATGAGTCTCCGTGGATCGTCGATGCGGCCACCATCCTGTCAAAAGGACATCGGTCGGTGACGATCCTGATCAACGGCAGCGAGGTTTCCCGCAAGGACATTGAATTGAGTTTGGAGAATAAACGTCCGGTCATTGCAGTGAGCCGGACAGGGCGCCTGGCAGACGAACTGTCAAGACAGCCCGAACGGAACAAACTGATCACCATCGCCCCTGCACACGCCGAGGATCGAATTCTTGAAGTTGTTCACGAGGCATTATTGGGCAGGGAAGAAGATGCGTTGGTTCCTCATTAACAGGATGTTTGCCTGCCATGCCAGGGAAATACCCTGCTGACTGGCAGATAATAACAGGAAGGCAGAAATGAAGATCCTCTTTGTCTACCCCGAATTCCCCGACACCTTTTGGAGTTTCAAACACGCGCTAAAGTTCGTAAAAAAGAAGGCGGGTGCGCCCCCGCTGGGTCTATTGACCGTTGCAGCCATGCTGCCTCCCGGGTGGGAAAAGCGGTTGATCGATCTCAATGCAGCCGATCTCACGAATGAACACCTGGACTGGGCTGATATTGTTTTTATCAGCGCCATGGTTGTGCAGCGGGAGTCGGCGCGTGCCATCATCGAGCGCTGCAAGCAGGCGGGCAAAAAGGTGGTCGCGGGCGGTCCGCTTTTTACGATGGAATATGAGCAATTCCCCGCTGTGGATCATTTTGTCTTGAACGAGGCGGAGGAAACCCTTGCCCCCTTCCTGATGGACCTTGAGCGGGGTCAGGCAAAACGCGTTTATACATCCACGAAATTCCCCGATATCCACCAAACCCCGGTCCCACTCTGGCAGCTGGCAAACCTCAGCCACTACGATACCATCCCCGTTCAATTCTCGCGCGGCTGTCCCTTCAACTGTGACTTTTGCAATGTAACCTCGCTGCTGGGACATCGTCCACGCACCAAGACTTCGGCGCAGATCATTGCCGAGTTGGACAGCCTGTACGCGCTGGGCTGGCGCAAAAGCATCTTTTTTGTGGATGATAATTTTATTGGCAACAAGAAGCAGATCAAGGACGAATTACTTCCAGCACTGATTGAATGGCGCAAAGGCAAAAATGGCATGTCCTTTAACACAGAAGCCTCGATTAACCTGGCGGATGATCCGGAATTATTGAGATTAATGGTGGCCGCCGGATTTGATACGGTATTCGTCGGGATCGAAACACCCAATGAAGACAGCCTGACGGAATGCAGCAAAAGCCAGAACAAGGGGCGCGATCTGGTGGAAAGTGTCAAACAGCTCCAGCGTGCAGGTCTCCAGGTCCAGGGCGGTTTCATTGTCGGGTTCGATAATGATTCCTACTCGATCTTCCAGCAGCAGATCGATTTCATTCAGAAGAGCGGAATCGTGACGGCCATGGTCGGTTTATTGCAAGCCCCTTTGGGAACACGCCTGTATGAGCGCATGCAAAAAGAAGGACGGCTGGTGGATGAATTTTCAGGGGATAACGTGGATGGGACCACGAACATCATCCCCCGCATGGGGTTGGAACCCTTACGCGAGGGATATCGCAAGATCCTCAACCAGATCTATGCGCCCAGGCTGTACTACGAACGTGTCAGGACATTTCTACGCGAGTATAAGCCGCCCAGGATCAGCGTCCCATGGGAGCCGCAATATATCATGGCACTCTGGCGGTCAATATACCAACTGGGGATCCACGGGGTCGAACGGACCCAGTACTGGCGTCTCTTTTTCTGGACCCTGTTTCGGCGTCCACGCTTATTCCCGCTCGCCATCACCTTTGCGATCTATGGTTTTCACTTCCGCCAGGTAACCGAACTGCATGTCGATTAGCCCGATGCGGGGGCCGGCGGGAGATAAATCTGCGCCTCAGTACATGAAAGCGATTTCGACAGGCTCAATCGCCGCCTGCGGGCTGGCCGCTGCGCGACGAGTCCGCTGGAACCCTGCCATGGGTCAGGACGGGCAGAAAAAAGAGGAAAGTGAACACTCGCAATGCCTGAAAAAATTACAAACATGAAAATACAATTTAACCGAACGTTAAAAATCACTTAATATTCCCATCTGTCAAGCCGTAGTATATTATTCAAGCGAAATGAAGTTCATCCCATGTCTTGAAACAGGCAGGATTTGCATTTCAAAACACAGCCCCGAGGTCCGCATCACGAGAAGTTTTATGAAAACAAAATTTTTAGATGATCTTCAAACAGTCAACCCATTTTACATACCCATGAAATACGTCCCGGAACCACAAGCATTAAATGGAACAGTGGGGGAACTGCCGTACTGGGATGTGTCCGTTGAGGCTTCCCAGTTCTTAAGAGAGGTTTTATTTTTACTTGACAATGACCTGCAAATTCCCGGGGTGCTGGTTTTTGAACAAAATACCCTTATTGGCTTAATTCCCCGGGAACAGATCTATGAAAAATTAGGCAGGCCGTTTGGGGTGGAGTTATTCCTGAAAAACACCAGCAAGGAGTTTTATCAAATGCTGGGAATAACAACCCTGACCCTGCCCGCCGATACAACGATCGATGACGCGGTCAAAATCGCACTGGTCAGGGAGACCGGGTCATTATATTACCCCATCATTGTTTCCCACCCCGATCGATACCGGGTCGTCTCAATGTACACCTTATTGATGGCGCAGCAGGAGACGCTCCGCAATTTATATTCCGAGGTCCAGAATCTTTCCATCACAGACCCGCTGACCCTCGTCAATAATCGGCGCGGTTTCTTTGAAGCGATGAACAGAGAAATGGAGTCGATCCGAAAATTTGATCTTGAATATGCAGTCCTGATGATCGATATCGATAATTTTAAGAATGTGAATGACCGCTATGGACACCTGGTTGGCGATGAAGTGATCAAATCTGTTGCGGGGCAAATATTTATCAACGTTAAAAATAAAGGGGTGATGGGACGTTTTGGCGGCGAAGAGTTCGTTGTCTTCTTACAGGATGTATCCCATCAGGACGCATATAACCAGGCAGAAACATTGTGCAAAAATATCGCAGGATTTTTTCATACGATCAACGGCTACCAGGTCCGGGTAACCATCAGCATCGGCATGAGTTTTTCAAAAGGTGCGAGTCACACCATGGATCAACTATTTACCCAGGCAGACGATGCATTATATTTTGCCAAAAAGACGGGGAGAAACAGGATGATCAAATGGAAGGAGGACCTGAGTCCTTTACACAAGGAAAAAAGGGCTTTCAGATCCACAAAAAGGGATAACGAAAATGGCAAAAAACAGGACCTCGACCAGACCCTGCATGGCTTATTGCGCATGTTGTATTTGCGTGACTATGAAACCGAGGCGCATACAGCGCGGGTCACAAAATTGACTTTGGAACTGGCTAAAAAAGTGGGGGTTTCAGAGGAAGAGTGTGAGAACATTCAAATTGGCTCCCTTTTACATGACATAGGAAAAATCGCCATCCCGGATGATATTTTATTCAAAAAAGGGAAGTTGACTGAA
This sequence comes from Anaerolinea sp., assembly GCA_020047815.1. Classification (GTDB taxonomy): domain Bacteria; phylum Chloroflexota; class Anaerolineae; order Anaerolineales; family Villigracilaceae; genus Villigracilis. The sequence goes on along the minus strand of JAIFNG010000148.1, from coordinate 16,301 downwards.
GGTGAATGGGCGATCATGCAAAAGCATCCGGAATATGCTCATAATTTACTCTCGCCCATTTCCTATTTTCAACATGCCCTTGATATTCCCTACTGTCATCACGAGCATTGGAATGGAAAAGGGTATCCAAGGGGGTTGAGCAAAGATGATATCCCGCTCGCGGCTCGCATTTTTACGCTCGTGGATATTTGGGATGCCCTGTCGTCTGACAGACCTTACCGGCCGGCATGGAAGCAGGATGAAGTGGTCAATTACCTGGTTGAGCAGGCCGGCATCATTTTTGACCCCGGCCTTGTCCCCTTATTCCTTGAATATCTGGATGAAATGCCAATGGGCAGCCTGCCTGAATGAAATATGAATGCCCCCTGCCTGAGTCAGATCGGGCAAAATCTTCCTTACATGATAAGAACGCACCTTCCGGGAAAATGGAAGGTGCGTTCTTATATCATGCATGAAACCCCAACCCACCCGGCACTCAGGATCGTCAAAAATTATATTTTCGCTTCCATGGCATCCTCCCGGTCCTTAAGAAAATACGAAGGCGGCAACGATTTGTTGCCGCCTTCTCTAGAAGGAGGAGAAAATGAAAAAAATTCATGAACCGTTAAAGCTGGTTGAACTTTGTGGCCTCAGAAGATTTTCTTTTCTGTTCGTATTATTCCACGGAAACGCCAGATACGGGTTAAGAGGGTGTTACCGATCGGTTAAGGATGGTTTGCAGGGAATTTATCAGCCGCCAGGGGAAAATAGCTTCGATTGTATTTATTAAACAGACGGAACATGCCTGCCAGAACTGTTAACCAGAACGTTAACCAATCCTTTCTTTGGTATTAATCACGGGGCATTATTATGCGTTTGATAAAAATAAAAAAGGAGAAAAGGTATGTCAAAATTTAATCGTTCCATAATTTTTTTAATGATCACAATGAGTTTAATCCTGGCCGCTTGCGGCGCGCCTGCCGCATCCGCGGCAAGTGATTGGTCAACAATAAAATCCGCGGAAGAGGGCGGCGGGATGGATGCGCTGATCGCAGCCGCCAAAGCCGAAGGTGAATTGAACGTGATCACCCTCCCCAATGATTGGTGCAATTACGGCGTGATGATGGAAACCTTCTCCGCCAAGTACGGCATCAAGGTCAACTCCCTCCTGCCCGATGGCGGTTCAGCTGATGAACTTCAGGCGATCATTGACAACAAAGAATCCAAGGGTCCGCAGGCTCCCGATGTGATTGACGTTGGCCCCGCTTATGGTCCCCTCGCCAAAGAGCAGGGTCTGCTCGCCGCGTACAAAGTGGCAACCTGGGATACGATGATGGGCGACAAGGACACCGATGGTTTCTACTATACCGACTACAACGGCGTAATGGTCTTTGAAGTCAACACCGATGTCGTAACCGACGTCCCCCAGGATTGGGCTGACCTGCTCGATGAAAAATATAACGGTCAGATCGCCATCGCAGGTGACCCGCGCGCTTCGAATCAGGCTGCCCAGACCGTGTACGCTGCGGCGCTTGCCAACGGCGGCGACCTTGATAACATTCAGCCAGGCCTGGATTTCTTCAAACAACTGAATGAAAAAGGCAATCTCCTGCCGCTCATCGCCGACTCTGGTCCGATCGCCAAAGGCGAGACCCCCATCACCTTCCAGTGGAATTATCTGGCTGCCGCCAATAAGGATAACTTTGCCGGCAATCCCAACATCGAGATCGTATATCCCAAGTCTGTAAATTGGGGCGGCTACTACCTGCAGGCAGTCAGCGCCTATGCGCCGCACCCGGCTGCTGCCCGCCTTTGGGAAGAATTCCTTTACTCCGATGAAGGTCACCTGATCTGGATGGGAGGCTACTGCGCTCCCTCCCGCCTCGCCGATATGCTTGAGCGCGATGTGGTTCCCGCCGAACTCGAAGCGAAGCTGCCCGACCCCCAGATCATTGCCAGTTCTGTCGTCCCCAATGGCGATCAACTCAAAGCCGCCCGCGAACTGATCAAGAACGAGTGGGATAACGTCGTCGGTCTTGACATCAAATAATTGATCTTTTGTAATTCCCATCACGTGACCCAGCAAATTGTTTGCTGGGTCACGCCTTCGCATATATGCCATGACTCAAACCATTGCTCAATCCGCTGCCGTTCCCGCAAAAAGGGGTGTCCTGGAAAGCCTGACCAAGTCCAATTGGATCGGGCTGGTTCCGTTTTTTGCTTTTATTTTCTTTTTCCTCGTGCTGCCATCCACCAACCTGCTGATGCGCTCCTTTCAGGATTTCGATGGAAATTTCACCCTTGCCAATTATGCGGTGATGAAAAATCCCTACGTCATCAAGGCCTACAGCATCAGCCTGCGAGTCAGCGTCATCACATCACTGGTGGGCGGCGTGTTCGGCTTCTTCGTGGCGTATGCCATCACCCTTGGGAATACACCGCGTTGGATGCGGAATTTTTTGATGACCTTCTCCGGTCTGGCGGCAAACTTCGGCGGTGTGCCGCTGGCTTTTTCGTACATTGCAACCCTCGGGCGGACCGGGTTCATGACCGCTGTGCTTAAGTCAATTTGCTACACCAATGCCGCGGGCGTTCAGGTGTGTCCCTTCAATCCCTACGATAACGGCTTCAATCTGTACAGTATTGGCGGACTTGTGCTGGCATACACGTATTTTCAATTCCCGCTCATGGTGCTGACCATCACGCCCGCGCTGGAGGGACTCAAGAAAGACTGGCGTGAAGCATCCGCCAACCTTGGCGCAAGCCCATTCCAATATTGGCGGGACGTGGCTTTACCCATCCTTTGGCCCTCCATTTTAGGCGCCACCTTACTGCTTTTTGGAAGCGCATTTGGCGCCTACGCCACAGCCTACGCGTTGACCGGCGGCAGTATTTACCTGATCACCATCCTGATCTCGCAGCAAATTCGCGGCGATGTGCTTAACAATCCGTATGAGGGGTACGCCCTTGCCGTTGGCATGGTGATCATCATGGGCATCACCATCCTCGCCTACACCATTCTGCAGCGTCAGACTGCAAGGTGGTTGAAATCATGAAAAAGCCTCGCTTCGATCTTTGGTCTGTCTTTTGGGCGGTGGCTGCGCTGCTCTACTTTTTTGTTCCCCTCTATGGTACGTTTGATTTTTCCCTGCGGATGAAAAAGGGTGAGATCAGTCTGCAGGCTTACCAGCTGGTCTTCTCAGACCCGCAGTTTTTGCGCAGTTTCCAATATTCGACGATCATGGGGATCATCTCTGTCACCATCAGCATCCTGATCTTTGTGCCAACGGTGTACTGGTTGTATCTTAAACTTCCCAAAGCGCGCCCGTTCGTTGAGATCGTCACCATCCTGCCGTTCGTCATTCCTGTCATTGTTTATGTGTACGGCATCAACACTGCATTTGGAGGTGCGCCGCTGCGCCTGACTTCCAATACCTTTACCACCGATATCTTGATGGTCGGCGGCTATGTGGTGCTCTCCATGCCGTATATGTTCCGTGCCATTGATGTTGGGATGCGCACCATCGATGTCCGCACCTTGACCGAAGCGGCGCAAAGCATGGGCGCAGGCTGGGCGCAGATCCTTTTCAATGTAATCTTTCCAAACCTTAGAATTGCCATTTTGAGCGGGTCGTTGATCTGTTTTGCCACCGTCATTGGCGAGTTGATCCTGGGAGATTTTCTTCTCCGCCCGGCGCTGGGACCTTATATGGCGGCGGTCGGCAGGGATAAAGCCTTTGAACCCGCCGCGCTGGCGATCATCAGTTACGCCCTGACCTGGGCGAGCCTGGGGTTGATCCAAGCCATTAGCCACGGTGGTACATCGCAGCAGCAATTGACTGGACGTTAATCTTTTGAGGATGATATGTCATATCTTGAACTAACCAATATTCACAAATCCTATGGGAACGCGGTTGCCGTGGAGGATTTCAACCTGAGCGTTACCCAGGGAGAGTTCGTCTCTTTCCTTGGACCAAGCGGCTGCGGAAAGACCACCACCCTGCGCATGATCGCCGGGTTCGAAGTTCCAACCTCCGGTCACATTACCATCAACGGCAATGACCTGACCCACCTGCCGCCCAACAAGCGCAACGTGGGCATGGTCTTTCAATCCTACGCTTTATTTCCAAACATGACAGTGTCGGAAAACATCGGCTACGGTTTGAAGGTGGTGGGAAAGCCAAAGAACGAGATCGCCAAACGGGTGGAGGAAATGCTGGCATTGATCCATCTTCAGGAACTAGGGAAGCGTTATCCCAACCAGTTATCCGGCGGACAGCAGCAGCGTGTGGCTCTTGCCCGGGCGCTGGCATTCCAGCCGCAAGTCCTGCTGCTCGACGAGCCTCTTTCCGCCCTCGATGCAAAGATCCGCGTGGAACTTCGGCATGAGATCCGCCGCATTCAACAGCAGTTGGGCATCACGACCATTTACGTCACGCACGACCAGGAAGAGGCGCTCTCGCTTTCAGACCGGATCGTGGTGATGAGTCAGGGCAGGATGGAGCAGGTGGGTACGCCCGGCGAGATATATAACTTTCCAACGACAGAGTTTGTCGCAAAATTTGTGGGTCAGATCAATTTGCTTCCCGTGGAAGTTCAGAACCCCGCCGAGGGCGTGGTAAAGATCGGCTCGCAGTTGATCCGCGCCGGGCAGTACGGGCACCTGAACGGAAAGCCCGTCCGCCTCGCGGTTCGCCCCGAAGAGTTGAATCCCGGGTTTATCGAAGGCTCGAACAACCTGAACGGTATCGTGGAAACGATCACTTATCTTGGCGCCATTGTCCGCATCCGCGTTGAAGTGGAGGGGCATCCCATTTCATTGGATGTGTTCAACGAACGCAGGATGAAGATGCCGGTTGCGGGCGATCTGTTTCAGGTAAACTTTCCAGTGGATGCATGCTGGCTATTGTAAAGGTCAATGGACAGCATTTACTAAAAGGAGTCCCGGTCATGAAGTTTTATTATGCGCTCGGCATTTTGGTCCAATTGCTGCTGGTTGTTCCAACCGGCAATAAAAATAAAATATCATACCTGCTTTATTTATGGGACAGCCTTTTTAACCAGGATGAGTCTCCCCAAAAAAATAAAGTAAACCCCAATTCGATCCCCCATGCTGAAAGACCAAAACCAAAAATAGACAGCGATAAATATTCGCTGTTCCTTGAACGCTAAGGCAAAAAAATGGGTCGTGTTGTTAATGGAAAGCAGATGATATTTAACCAGGAGAATAGCCATGATTTTGGGACTGGATGTTTTAGGCTCGAACCCGCCTTTGTCGAGGGATAAAACCCTCTTTACACCGGGGCCGCTGAACACCAGCGCGGCCACCAAGCAGGCCATGCTGCGTGACCTCGGCTCGCGCGATGCAGAATTCATCGAAGTTGTGCGGGATGTGCGCTCGCGGCTGGTGGGACTGGGTGATGGTCATGAGGAGTACACCGCAATCCTGATGCAGGGAAGCGGCACGTTCGGTGTGGAGGCGGTCCTATCCTCGGTGATCCCGCAGGAGGGAAAATTATTGATCCTGATCAACGGCGCGTATGGCGAGCGGATGCTGAAGATGGCGGATATTCACAGGATCAACACCGTGTCCTTAAGAACCACTGAAGACACCGTACCCAGCCCGCAATTGCTGAGAGAGGCCCTGCAGGCTGACCCGCAGATCACGCATGTGGCAGTTGTCCACTGTGAAACGACAACAGGCATCATCAACCCCATTAAAGAGTACGGAGAGATCGTCAGAGAATTTGACCGCATTTACTTTGTGGATGCCATGAGCAGCTTCGGCGCGTACCCGCTGGACTACCGCGGCTGCAACATCGACTACCTGATCTCATCCTCCAATAAATGTATCGAAGGCGTACCCGGGTTCTCTTTTATTATTGCAAAGATGGATGGTTTGCGGAAGACAAAAGGTTTTGCGCGCACGCTCAGTCTTGACCTGTACGCCCAGTGGGAAGGCCTGGAACGCGACGGGCAGTTCCGCTTTACCCCGCCCATTCACGTCATCCTTGCATTTCGGCAGGCGTTGATCGAACTGGAAAAGGAAGGCGGAGTGACCGCGCGCGGTGCCCGTTACAAACATAATTATGAGTTGACCCTGGCCGGCATGCAGGCGCTGGGTTTTAAAGCGTACCTGAAGCCTGAAAACCAGGGATATATCATCACATCTTTTTATTATCCCTCGCACCCCAACTTTGATTTTCGCACCTTCTACGAGCTTTTGAGCGAAAAGGGATTTTTGATCTACCCTGGAAAACTAAGCCATGCCGATTGCTTCCGCATTGGGCATGTAGGCAGGCTGGACGCTTCGAATGTAAAATCCCTGATGTCTGCCATCGCATCGGTTTTGAAAAAGATGAATATAAAACTAACGGAGTAAAAAATATGTTTTCCTATCAACGCACGTATCGCGGACCTGTGCAGGCGGTCATCCTGGATTGGGCAGGCACAACGGTTGATTTTGGCTCCTTTGCGCCGACAGCGGTTTTTCTGCGCCTGTTTGAAAGCCGGGGCATCTCCATCACCGCCGAAGATGCCCGCTCTGGCATGGGCTTGATGAAGAAGGATCACCTGCAAACCATCCTCAACCGCCCCGCAGTGGCGGAAGCATGGAGAGCCGCCCACGGTTCCCACGCCTCCAAAACGGATATTGACGACCTGTTCAATAATTTTGTCCCTCTGCAAATTGATGTATTGAAAGAATACGCCGAGCCGATCCCGGGCTGCCTCGAGGCCATTCAGGTACTCCACAATAATGGTGTCAAGGTCGGCTCAACCACCGGCTACATCCGTTCGATGATGGACGTGCTTGCGCCGGCGGCGAAGGCAAAGGGCTACGAACCCGACTGCATCGTTTGCCCTGATGAAGTGCCTGCTGGCAGGCCATTCCCCTGGATGATCTACCAGAACCTGATGCAATTGGGAGTCACCCCAATGCAGGCCGTGGTGAAGGTTGGCGATACCCTGATCGACATCGAAGAGGGATTAAACGCGGGCGCATGGAGCGTGGGGCTTTCACTCACGGGCAATCTGCTCGGCTTGAGCGAGGATGAATTCAACTCTTATACAGAGGAAGCACAAATAAATGCCCGGCAAAAAGTAGAGGAGCAGTTGTACCGCGCTGGCGCGCATTATGTGATCGACGGCATTTGGGATCTACCCGATGTTGTCGAAGAGATCAATGAGCGGCTTCTGGATGGAGAGAGTCCTGCATGAGGTCTTATGATGTCATCGTAATTGGCGGCGGTGTTCTCGGAGGAGCCGTCGCCTTTTATTTGGCAAAACAAAAAGCGGGACGAATTCTCCTTCTGGAACGGAATGTCATCGCCCAGGGGAATTCCAGCCTGGCGGCTGGTCTATTGACCCGAGGGCGTTTCAAACCTGATCTAATTTCAATGGTTTTGGAAACCTATGCCGCGATCCATGAGATCGAGACGCGCACTGGGAAATCACTCGACACGCGGCGAACGGGCTGCATGTATGCGGCAGTATCCCCTGAACACCAAAAAAATCTACGGGAATTGGCGGCGGTATCCGCCCAGGGAGGACTGCGAATGGAATGGGAAGATACTGCCAGAGTCTCTCAATTGATTCCCTGGCTGCACCTGCCCCGGGGAGCCAGCCTGCTCTTTATGCCCGAAGATGGATATGTGGATGGTTACCTGCTTGCATCAGGATACATTAAAGCGGCACGCCTGCTGGGTGTTGAAGTGAATGAAAATTCGCCAGTGTCCGCCCTCGTACGTCAGGGTGATCGGGTCACCGGCGTTCGGACCGCGCATGAAGAGATCTCGGCCGCGACAGTGGTGGATGCAGCGGGTGTTTGGGCGGGATTGCTGGCGCATGAAATCGGTGTTGGGCTGCCCATGGCACCCATCCGCAGTCACTATTGGATCACGGACAGCCATCGCTCGTTCAGCCCCAACCAGCCTTTCGTCATCCTGCCCGATGCGCGGGCGTATGCGCGGCCCGAATTTAACCACCTCCTCTTTGGGTTTCGGGAGAAGAAATCAGCATCCATTCATCCCGCCAATTTGCCGGTCTCCATTAACGGGATAACCTTCAAACAGGATCCGCGCGGGTGGGATACCCTGATGGAAGGTGCGCCAAAATTATCTTTATTCTTTCCGCTGATCGAAGAGATAAAAATAACAAGTTACATTCGCGGTTTGTCAAATTACACCCCTGATGGAAATTTCGTACTGGGCGCTTTTCCAGGTCTGGAAGGCTTTATCGCCGCCACAGGCTGCGCGGGTGCGGGTATTGCCATGTCTGGTGGAATTGGACGGCTGGTTTCCGAACTGATCACCGGCCAACAACCTTTTGTTGACCCAACACCCCATCGGATTGACCGCTTTGGGCTGATCGACCCCCAAGACCCGGCTTTCATTCAAATTTGCGCCGACGCCCGCTCCGGCAAAGTGACGGGTTAAGTCCCCCAGTGACTGTCACCTAAATTTTCAGATCGAGGTTCTCTCCAACTCAGCATCGAACTGCCGCAGTTCCTCCTGTTCGGTTCGCAGGATCTGCAGCAGCGGCGGGATCTTCCCTTCGACCTGTTTTGCATCCCGCCCTTTCAGGCTGGCAATGTTCGTAACAATACCATCCACTGCGTTGTTTGTGCCGGTTAGCTGGGCTTCGAAACGGGAGAGCAATGTGCCCACGTTTTTTAACTGCACTTTTCGCGCCTGCAGGGATTTGAGCGTTTCATCGAATTCCTTCCGGTCGTTGCTGCTCACCGCGCCGGCAATATTTTTTTGCATGGTCTCAATGTCCTCATCGAAATTATTCGAGAGCTGCTGAACATAAAAATTATTGTCCATTGCGGTCAGGTTCAGGCAGAGCTGATAGGCATGTTCCACCAGTTCGTCGAGCGTATCCTGCACAGGCTGGATCTGTTTGCGAAATGCGGGAGAGACGCCCTGCAGGGAATTAAAGATGGAGATGCGCGCCCGGTCAAGCCGGTCGAAACGGTTTTGAAAGCGCTGTGCCAGCGGTTCACGCGACTGACGGGTGAAGGTGATCTGCAAGCCTGGGTCGCGCGAGACAACAGCCACCATGATCAGCCAGAAGATAAACCCGATGGGAGCCAGCCACCATGCCGAGCACAGACCCGCCGCGGCAGTCAGTGCCAGCATGGACAAATTCAACGGGTGAAAAAGAGCGGTAAGGAAAGGAGAGCGGTTTGTCATTTCAGTTTTTTAAAAGAAGGTCGCGATCTCATCGTAGATCTTTTGGATCGTCTCAGGTGAACTGTTGTATTGTTTGCCGCCGCCCGGTTCAGCGATCTGTTTCAGAATGTCAGCATCGGCATCGTCACCGAAGGCGATGGTAAAGACCTTGATGGCATTGCCGCCCTCCTCTTCGGTGGACCGTACTTTTTGGATAACGTCATCAAGTACGGCAACTGAGGCGGTATCTTCTCCGTCGCTTAGGACCACGATCGCGCGGATGTGGTCGGGATTGCCTTCGGCTTCCAAGCCTTCATAGGCGTACAAGACGGCATCATATAAACTGGTATTGTTCATTTCAAAGATGCCGGAAACACTGTCGATCACCTGCTGACGTTTTTCACCGATCGGTGAAAGCGGGGTGAGCGTGGAGATCTGGTCGTTGAACAGATCGATCCGCAGTCGGTCATTATCGTCCAGTTTGCCCACAAACTGCATCAAACTGGAGCGGGAGGAAGAGATCTTGTCGCCGCGCATGCTGCCCGAGATATCCATCACCACCACCAGATCCACAGGCTTTTTATTCTTCCGCCACAGGGCTTCAATGCCCATGATGACCGATGCGCTCGGCACTTCAAGAATTGTCTTTGGCTCATTAATATCCACACCGTGTTCGGTGTTCAAGGGAGAAGTCAACGAGATGGAAGGGTCGGCGGGACGGAAGCCGTATTCGAGCGACTTCAACTGCTGCGGCTTGTCAAGCAAAAAGGCTTCGAACAATTCTGCAGCTTCTTTCTGTTCCGGTGTGACCCAGGGCGCATTTAATATCGCGTATGGATGATTGGACCAGAACGTGCCTTCCTTCGGATAGATCGCCACCACCGGGACCTGCGCCGACTGCCCGCCCAGTCGTTTGGTTTCCTGCGCCACGATCAGGTTTTCATACAAGACAGCCGCGCTCAGATAGGATGGCCCGCGCTCAAACATGCGTTCACCAAAAAAGCCGGTACTGGTTCCGTAATGGATCACACTGCTTTCGACAGCCAGCATGAATTCTTCCAGTTCGGGTGATTTTAGATCATCCACGGTCAGTCCGCGCTGTTTACCCAGACCCGCGTAGGTCTCGGCAATGATGGAGACAATTCCGCTGTTGCTGTAAGCGGGGTGCGTGTGACCAAAATTGAACATGCCCCATTCAGGATGCCCATAGGCCGCCCAGCCTTCCTCCGAGACGGCAAGTTCGGCAATATCCTCCCAACCCAAAGCCCTGTCGGGCCAGCCCAGCGCCTGCGCCATTGGGCGCCACATGGCGATCACAACGGGGCTCAGCACCAGGTCGTTTGGCGAGCCTGTGACCAGATCATCGGCATGGGATTTTTTCCATTCGGCATTGGCAACGGGGATATAAATGGAAGAGGCGGGACTCCACACGGTCGGCTGCAGCGTGCCATCCATAATTCCGCGCACTGATTCGATCGAACCGATGGCTGTCGCTTCCACCACGATCGTTTTCCCCTCTTCTGTTTTGTTGTGCGCTTCATTGAAAAGCACCACCAACGGCTCGAGCCATTCCTTTTTCTCCGAGCCGTATAAGATGCTGACTACCACCTGTTCGCCGGGCATCAAGTTTTCCACGGCGCTGCATGCACTCAGGATCAACGAAAGGATTGTAACAACGGATAAGATGCGAAGTTTCATTTTTCTACCTTTTGGTCCCGTCATAACGAGCGCGGCGCTCTTTCACCCAGGACAGCCCGCTCGCAATGACCAAAATATTTTACCTATTCACATTCCTTGACCAAAAATCCCGCAGTGTGTTCAGCACGTTTCCCGCGGGGATCTCAAGGTCCGGCAGATGCGATAGATCGGATCGGAAACCGTTTGCGGCATACCGGTCAAAGGGCGAACCGGTCTGCTCAAGCGGGATGGAACCGTCAACCGGGCGGAATCCATACTTGAGCAGGGCAAGCTGCTGCGCGGGTTTGCTCGTCAAATAATCCATAAAAAGAATGGCGGCCTCGGTCTGCTGCGGCTGAACCCATTCCCCATTCAGGATGCAGAAGGGGTGGTCACTCCACAACAAGGCAGGCGGATAATACACACGCAGTTCACCGTAGCGTCCAACAGCGTTATCCGCCTGTTCAATGGCGGTGGCTTCATACACTGCGACAATGTCAAAAACACTGGGTCCGTACGCAACCATCTTCTCCATTAATGGACCGGTGCTGTATTCAAACTGCCCAATGGAGGATTCTGTTTCGAGGAACCAGGTCTGGTATTCGTCATCTGAGAGAATGTCAGACGTGCTCAAGCCGGAGGTCTTATTGTGATAGCCGTAGGTCATTAACACGATCGTCATAAATCCGCTGTTTGACTTAAGCGGGTCAGTATGCCCGAATTTTACATAACCCCATTCAGGTTGATTGTAACCCGCCCAGCCTTCAGAAGAAGTGAGCGCATCATGCAGATCTTTCCAAAGTGATCTTCCTGGCTGACCTCCCCACAAGACATCTGCACGCTGCTTCCATGCCACCAGGACCAGCGGCGTAGTGACGGTGGGGCGGCAGGTGTTGGAGTCCGCGGGGTTCACCAGGGACCTGCCCGTTTCAGCGATCGAGGCATCCTGCAGAGCGGCTATTTGAAGCGAACTCGCCGGGCTGACAATTACCGGCTGGCGGGTTTCATCCAACACAGCGGCGTTGATCTCCCATGATCCCATCTTTTCCAATTCCACTTTGACGGGATGCCCATCAATGGCAGGGTTTGTCTTTTCAAACTCCACGATGACATCCTGCAGCCAGGCTTCTTTTTCAGTGGAGTACAACACCGAAACCACCACAGGTGCGGGCGGCGGCAGGATCAACTCACGCAGCGGGGCATAGGCAACAGGTCGGAAGGCAGGGATGAAAAGTGACGCCGCTAGAACGCCAATCGCCCCCAGCAGGAATAGGACGAATAGGAACCAGTTTATTCGAGGTGTATACATGGTTTTTTTCCTCCCATAATATAAACGACGGGAAACGTTAATAAGTTAATGAATGGTTAACAGGTTAAATTGAGAGATTCCATTTTCACTAAATTCATCCCCGCGAATGGTGTTGGGTTATATTCTTTTCTGCCCTGGCTCCCGGCTGAAAACAGGATAGGGAAAGATGACCCGCAGCAATTAATCGACAAAATGCCGTCTGTGGTCTATACTTGAGCGAAAGCCCAACGGCAACAACTTGCAAGACGCGATTTAACCGCGTAACGGATAGGGAGATGCACCGTGATTAAACCCCCAACCGCCTGCGCAATGGATCGCGTGGGCGGTTGTTGCAAATTAAATACCAAAGTAAAAAGCATTGATACCCAGGATCACCTTCATGATCGTCGGGTATCAATGCTGTGAGAAATGGCTGAATGACCGCCGAGAACGGGAACTGTCCGCTAAGGATATTGAGCATTATAAAAACGTGGTCACAGCGCTTCAGGAGATGATCCACCCGCTTTGCGTGGCGGAGGTGGATGCGGTGATCGATGTCAATGGCAGGTGGCCGGTGGCCGGTAAAGTAACAGGTTGTATAATTGAAATTGAGGTGAACCATGACCACTTTTGAACAAACCCTTCTGCGTGAAATTTCCACCCTGCCCGAGGCGCGTCAGGCAGACGTGCTGGCGTTTGTCCGCTTTTTGAAAATCAGTCTGCCTGACAAGGAAAAAATCAAAGCGAATTTCGAAGAAGCCCTGCAAGACGCGCAGTCAACGGCGCAAAGACTCAACATCACACAAGAGGATATCGAAGCCGAAATCCGCGCTGTGCGGGATGGAAAGTAATGAAGCGCGTCGTTCTCGATACAAACATAATCATCTCCAGCGCGTTGGGCGGCGCGCTGGTTTTAGTTTTGGAAAAATGGGGCGAGGAAAAATTCACGGTCGTTGTTACCACCGACGTGGTGGATGAATATTTTGAAGTTCTCAACCGTCCAAAATTTGGTTTGAAGCAGGAAACCATAGATAATATTTTGGGATTTATTTATCAGTTTTCGGAATTTGTCGTTCCCGAAGAAAAAATCAAGTTCATCGAAGACGACCCCAAAGACGATAAATTTCTCGAAGCCGCAATCGCGGGCAAAGTGGACTTCATTGTGAGCGGCGATAAACACCTGCTCGACCTCAAAGAATTTCGTTCCATATCCATTATCACGGGGCGTGATTTTTTGGATTGGTTGAAGATGAATGGGTAAAAATAATTATCAAATCTGCCAGAAATGGCTGAAAGACCGACGCGGGCAGGAACCGTCTGCTACGGGGATGATATATGGGTTGGTCGTGGAGAGGAGGCGAGAAGCCAGCCACGAATAAAAATCACGAATGCACGAATATGGATGGGCGTCCATTGGTTTATTCGTGGCTGGAATTCGTGGACGATTGTTCCCGGCAATGCGCGCCGATCCGCCCCGCAAAGGGCAGCGGGACCTGCGGCAGGCGGGCGCAACGCGGTCCGCATCGATCACGCGCAGCGGGTCGCATCCGGGTCAACTGTCCCCTGCGGGGATGATATCCCCTGCGGGGGATGAGGTCAACAATATGGAAGGCAGGCAAAAATGAGCGATGAAATTATTCTATACACTTCGCCCGAAGGGAATAAACGGGTTGCCGTGTATTATCAAGGCGAAACTGTCTGGCTGACTCAAAAGCAGCTGGCTGATTTATTTGATGTGGAAGTCCAAACGATCAACTACCACCTCAAAGAGATATTCAAAAGCAGGGAGTTGGAAGAGAATTCAGTTATTCGAAAATTTCGAATAACTGCCGATGATGGCAAAGAGTACCTGACAAATTGCTATAATCTGGACGCGATTATTTCCGTTGGCTATCGGGTCAATTCAGAACAGGCTACTCAATTCCGCATTTGGGCAACACAGACGCTCAGAGAATTCATCATCAAGGGCTTTGTGCTGGATGACGAACGCCTCAAACAGGGCAAGCGCTTTGGTGTGGACTATTTCGACGAACTGCTCGAGCGCATTCGGGAAATCCGCGCCAGTGAACGGCGCTTTTACCAGAAAATCACCGATATTTACCAGCAGTGCAGTATTGACTACGACCAGGACGCCGAAGTCACGCTGTTGTTTTTCAAGACCGTACAGAACAAATTGCACTGGGCAATTACAGGAAGAACCGCCGCCGAGATCATAGCCGAACGCGCGAGCGCCAAAAAAACGAACATGGGGTTAACCACCTGGAAAAATGCACCCAGAGGCAAAATCCTCAAATCTGATGTTTCCGTTGCCAAGAACTATTTGGAAGAAAACGAGATCAAAGGGCTGGAACGAATCGTCAGCATGTATTTGGATTACGCCGAAAACCAGGCAGCGCGACAAATCCCCATGAAGATGACAGAGTGGATCAAAAAACTGGACGCCTTTTTGCAATTCAACGAATACGATATTCTGAATAACGCAGGCAGAGTCAGCCATGAAATTGCCAAAACATTGGCAGAGCAGGAATACGAAAAATTTCGCGTGGAACAGGATATATCTTTTGAAAGTGATTTCGATAGGGAAGTAAAGAAACTCCAGCGCAGGAAGCGATAGCGCCGGCTGCAAGATGCGCCAATCAGGAGAATCAAAATGTCCGAAATTTTCGCAGCACCCTGTAGGCAAATATGAAATTGTCAAAAAAATCGGTGTGCCATCCACGTCCGCTTCGGGACAGCTGTTCCCCTGCGGGGGATGAGGTCAAGATCGTGGAAGGCAAGTGAGAAGCCATCCACGAATAAGATCACGAATGCACGAATATGGATGGGCGTCCATTGGTTTATTCGTGGCTGGAATTCGTGGACGGTTGTTCCCGGCAAAGCGCGCCGACCCAACGGGGCAGACGGGCGCTTCACAGTCCGCGCTGGAAGCAACTCGGCGCATGTGACCCGGCGGGAGATAAATCTCCGCTCGTTCTTCTCCTCAGCGCTTCGTGATAAAATAAAAATCGTAACTCATTTTGCCATTAATTTATTAACAAGGAACCGATCGATGATCCGCTACAACCACCGTACCTGAACCCGGCTTTTGAGCGCAAGTTTGCGCTCATTGTCCTGGTTGCCCGCTTTCCGGCGTAGCGGAGGTCGTATCATGTCTTGATGCTTCCTTTAGCCTCCCATACCGCCATAAGCGTGCGCTGTGGCGGTATTTTTATTTGGAAATTGTGCCTGTCAAAAGGCCGATCAACCCATATACAGGAGACTAATATGACCGTACCAGATTCTGAAACAGTAATTCTCGTAACACGCAACGGCATGGGGGATGCTGAGCCGGCGCTTCAGCAAACGCTGATAACCACCTATCTCAAGTTATTGGATGAAAACGATCTGCTCCCGGCAATAATTTGCTTTTATGCAGATGGTGTCAAGCTGGTCGTCAAGGATACGCCGGTGATCGCTTCGCTCAAATCGCTGGAAGCCAAAGGTGTGCGCCTGATCCTTTGCAGCACCTGCCTGAACTATTACAACCTGGCAGATCAGGTGCAGGTGGGCATTGTGGGTGGCATGACCGATATCATCGAAGCCCAACGGCGTGCAGTAAAAGTAATTTCCATTTAGTCCAACAAGGATGCAGATCTTTGCATTGTATTTACGACCTGGCCAAGATCCAAAGGGTACCCTGGCTGCTATTCCCCCAATTTCAGCAGCTGTATGCCGCCCCCGTGTTGAATGGTCATTGAATAAATACTATTCCCGGGTCCGATATACCCCTGCCAGGCTGAGCGGGACCTGATCTTCATCGGCCGGTTGATAATAACCCTGCAGGGCGCAGGTGCGGCAGAATGTCATTCCGCTGCGCAGGATTCCGCGCTCATTCATGATCTCTTCACCGCAGGCATCACAGTTGACCCGCAAGCCGGGACGGGAAACGATCTGCTCGATAGGCGTATTAAGGAAGACCTGCCGCACGGTCAGCATTTGCTCATCTGGCATGGTCTGATAGGCTTTCATTTGCACACGATAATGCTGCGCTTCTTCGGGGGCGAAGGCGCTGGCGCGCTGACGGAGGTCCAGCACAGGCGCAACCCGCAGGGCTTGTCCGGTGTGCGTATCCACGAAGGTGGCGGCAGCTTTCCCAAAGTCGACTACACGCAAGGTGCGATGACCGATGGTGCAGTTCGTGGCTG
>JAIFNG010000136.1 GCA_020047815.1 Anaerolinea sp. | reverse complement strand
AAGAAGGCGAAGAGATCGAAGCCAAGGTATTGGATGTTGACCGCCGCAAACGCCAGATCCGCTTGAGCATGAAAGCGCTCCAGCCTGAGGTTGTTGAAGAAGCCAAGCCCGAACGCGAAGAGCGCAAGCGAAGCACCGGGACCGGCACCGGCGACAAGCGCAGGACCAAAGGCAAGAAAGAAGAAGAATTCCACATGGAAGTTGAAGTTTCCAATGAGCCGCAGTTCACCGCCATGCAAATGGCCTGGCAGGCGGCACTGGAACGCTCCAAGGGACGCGGCAAGGTCAGGGCCAAATCCTACAAGACAGCCACGGAAGAACAGGAAAAATTGTTCAACCGCACACTTGAAAAACGAGTTCCCACTGGCGGATAAAGCCAATAAAAAAAGAACGGGCATCAACCCGTTCTTTTTTTATTGCTCAAAGAAGATCATGTGGCGGCGGAGATATCAACTACACCTTGTTCGATTGGCTCTTTAGGTATGCTTCCATAAACCCATTCAGGTCGCCGTCCAACACAGACTGGGAATTGCCGGTTTCATGGTCTGTGCGGTGATCCTTGACCATTTGATAGGGATGCAGGACATACGAGCGGATCTGACTCCCCCACTCGGCTTTGGTATATTCTCCACGCAGAATGGCGCGCTCTTCATCTCTTTCGGCGGTCTTCAACTCCAGCAGGCGCGCACGCAGGATGTTCATTGCGAATTCACGGTTCTGACCCTGCGAACGCTCATTCTGACAGGTGACAACGATGCCGGTTGGAAGATGTGTCAGACGGACCGCCGTCGCGTTCTTTTGAACGTTCTGACCGCCTGCGCCCGAGGAACGGAATACATCCAACTTAATATCACCGGGATTAATTTCAACATTCGCCTCATCCATCGAAACCTGGGGAAGGACCTCGATCAAGGCAAAGGAAGTGTGCCTGCGATGCGCGGCATCGAAAGGTGAAAGACGCACCAGGCGATGCACTCCTTTTTCAGAGCGCAGATACCCAAAAGCATATTGTCCACTGACCGCAATGGTCACGCTTTTGATGCCCGCCTCTTCACCCAAGGTGACATCCAAAATTTCAGTTTGAAAGCCCTGGTCTTCAGCCCAACGCAAATACATGCGTTCCAGCATCCCAGCCCAATCCTGCGAGTCGGTTCCGCCCGCGCCAGCGTGAATGGCGAGAATGGCATCGTCCTGGTCATACCTGCCGGAGAACATTGTGGTGAATGCGCGCTTATCCAGTTCGGATTCAAGGCTGGAAATCTCGGTCTCCAACTCGCCGCGCAGGGATTCGTCATCCATTTGAGCCAGTTCAGTCAGATCGTGCAAGCGCCGCCTGATCGAATTCCATGATACGACTTCATCGCGCAGACTGGATAAAGTCTTCATCACCCGCTGCGCGCTGGTTGAGTCATTCCAGAAATCCGGATGTTCTATATCTTTTTCAAGCTGTGAAAGCTGAATTTCCCTGGCGACCAAGTCAAAGACGCACCATTAATTGTTGAGTCAGGTCATTCGCTGCCTGCAGGCGATTAATCAAATCCAGCATGAGAAGCTCCTAGTTATTCGATAAAATCCCGTCGACAAAAGCGTCGGGGTCAAAAGGCTGCAGATCCTCGGGCTTTTCGCCCAGACCTGCAAATAAGATCGGCAAGCCAAGCTCGCGTTGAATGGCGAACGCCATGCCACCGCGCGCAGATGAATCCAGCTTGGAGAGGATGACACCCGTCACGTTCACCGCATCTTTAAATGAACGCGCCTGCTGCAAGGCATTCTGCCCAATGGTGGCATCCAGCACCAGCCAGACTTCATGCGGAGCGCCGGGCAGCGCCTTGCCCACGACCCGGTTGACCTTTTTTAATTCTTCCATGAGGTTAAAACGGGTATGTAAACGCCCTGCCGTATCGATCATGACGATGTCGACATTGCGGGCGGCTCCGGCTTGAACAGCCGTGAATGCCACTGCGCCTGGGTCGGATTCAAACGCGCCGGTAATCACCTCGACCTTGAGCCTGTCACCCCAAACCTGGAGTTGATCCATGGCGGCGGCGCGGAAGGTGTCGGCGGCTCCGAGTAAAATCTTCCTGCCTTCATTGTTAAAACGGGCGGCAAGCTTTGCAATGGTGGTGGTTTTTCCGGACCCGTTCACGCCCACCACAAGGACCACGCATGGTTTTTGATCCAGGGTCAGGGCAGGCGGCGTGATGAGGCGCGCACGCAGTTCCTGCCGCAGGGTGTCCAAAAGCTCATTGGCACGGATCAAGCCGCGGGCGCGCGCAGATTGTTTAATGGATTCCAAAACCGACGAGGTGGTCTCGAGACCCAAATCAGCTTGAAGAAGAAGCGCTTCAAGATCATCCCACGTCCCGGTGGTGATCTCAGATGTTCCAAGAATGGTGGCGATCTGACCAAATGCGGCCTTACTGGTGCGCGAGAGTCCATCCCGCCAGCGGGAAAATAATTTATTCATGGAGAATGATTATACACTACGGGCACAATGTGTCAGGGAAATATATGTTATACTTTTTCGGTTCAATGAGGAAAAATCCTCATTCAAAATACCACCCTGAACAAGAAATTCGGGGATTAATAAATTAAATAAGGAACCTATAAAAAAATGACTGCTGAACCTATTCATATCACAGATGCATCCTTCGAAAAAGATGTCCTGCAATCCACCCTGCCGGTGGTCGTGGACTTTTGGGCGCCGTGGTGCGGACCATGCAAGATGGTCGCCCCCATCCTGGACAAGTTGGCGCAGGAGCTGGATGGCAAACTGGTTGTAGCAAAAATCAACACCGATGAACACTCTGAATGGATGCAGAAATTCGGTATTCAGGGAATTCCCACCATGCTGTTCTTCAAGGGCGGCAAAATGGTCCATCGCCAGGTGGGCGCACTGCCAGAGCGCATGCTGCGCGACGTGGTAACGCAATTCATGGAAGTGACCAGCCAGAATTAATCCTCCCTCAGATGCAAGGAGATGGGCCATGAAGAAAATTCTATTTTTGTTCACAGCGTTTTGTTTTTTATTAAGCGCGTGCATGCCCACCTGGCTCCAATCCCAGGCGGTCAGCCCTGCCCCCATCGCTGAGGAGAATATACAGGAGACTGTGGCGGCACAGGTGGAACAAACCCTTGTCTCCCTGCCATCCCCCACAATACTCCCAAGCAATACACCCGTGGTAATGACTGCCACCAGCGTCCCAACCCAAACTCAGACGCAGACCGCCGCCCCCACGCCGACGCTGACGGGAACGCCAAATCCGATCCTGCTGACGTTAACCGCCACATTGGGTACAGGAACCGTGACATTTACCACTGGAATAGTTGGGACCCTGCCATTTTCCGCCACGCCCAACCCCGCGCTCAGCGCGACATCCACGGGCACGCCCCACTATCAGTACTATGGTACAATGCCGCCCAATCTCCCATCCGGCAACGTTACGCTTTCCAATATGTCAAAAGCGGATGCCTATATTTCGATGCAATGCACCACTGTTGACGGGTATGTAACCATCATTGAATACCCATTGGGCGGAAGCTGGGTGGAGACAAGCGCCCCAGCCGGTCATTATATTTATGTGGCATGGGTTGGCGGTAGAAAATTTGATGGCAGTTTTAAATTGAAAGAATATCAAGACCTGACCATCAGAATGTACAAAGACCGGGTTGAAATAAAGTAACCCACCCGAACCCCTACAGTTTGCGTGACTCAAGTTCGTTTGCAGTTTTCACCAGCGTGAGGGTACGTAACATCAGAAATATAACAAGTTATTTTACACAAGCAGAAATATATGGAGAAAAAATGTTAAAAAAAATATTACCCATCCTACTCGCGCTCAGTGTTGTGCTGGCGGCTTGCGCTCCGGAAGCCGCGCCGACCATGGCACCAGCGGACGTTGAAGGCACGGCGGTATCAGCCGCATTTACCATGGTCGCCATGACCCAAATGGCGATCCCAACCGCCACGCCGCTGCCGCCCACAGAAATGCCCAGCCCCACCCCCCTGCCGACCTTTACGCTCCAACCTCTCATGCCCACCCTGGAGCCATTACTGATGCCGACTGCCACTTCAGCCCCATCGGATCCAAACAATTGTCTTAAGCCATTGAATGTTGCAGAGGCCGGCCCGACGAACCCAATGCGCATTGAGAATACCAGCGGCGGCGTGATCCAATGGTTGTCGTTGAACCTGGCAACCAATGCATTTGGTCAATGCGGCGCCATGTCCTACAACAACATCCCGATCAATGGAAAGAAAGTAATTGCACTGCCCAAGGGCGAATGGTGGGCATGGGCGGGAATTACATACAAGAACGGAAGCAGCGGTAATGCCTCTGGAAGTTTTACCATCCGCCAGGGCGATGCAGATATGTTAAGAATCCTTGTTGGAAAAGAAGTCATCCGCGCACTGCCCTAATCAGGCAATTCCCGGATCCTTAAATCCTTGATAAAAAGAGAAGCCGAAAAATAACGGCTTCTCTTTTTATTCCGTTACACGTTTTATTTTTGCGCCGAGGTTCCGCAGTTTCTCATCCACCCTTTCGTAGCCTCTTTCAATTTGGCTGACATTTCTTATTACAGAAGTCCCCCTGGCGGCAAGGGCGGCAATCAAGAGTGCCATGCCGGCGCGGATGTCTGGACTTTCCAGTTTTTCACCATACAATTGCGTGGGACCCTGGATCAAAACGCGATAGGGGTCACATAATATGATGCGCGCACCCATACCCACCAGTTTATCCGTGAAATACATGCGTCCTGAAAACATCCAATCATGAAAAAGGACGGAGCCGGTTGCCTGGGTGACCATGGTGATGGCGATGCTCATCAGGTCGGTTGGGAAGGCGGGCCAGACATTTGTTTTTATCTCGGGCACGGCGCCATCCAGGTCGGAGGCAATGACCAGCGATTGGTTGGAGGGTACGAGCAAGTCTTTGCCATCCACCAGCCAGTGGACACCCAGGCGACGGAAAATCAAGCCGATCATTTCAAGATGCTCGATACCCGCATTACGGATACGGATCTCGCCATGGGTTACCACCGCTGCGCCGATATAACTAACCACTTCCAGCAAGTCGGGACCGATGGTAAACTCGCCGCCTTTAAGTTTTGAAACCCCCGTTATGTGCAGGGTATTGGATCCAATTCCTTCGATCCGAGCCCCCAGAATATTTAAAAATTGACATACTTCCTGAACATGCGGTTCGGAGGCCGCGTTGCGGATCCTGGTCTCGCCTTGCGCGAGGACCGCCGCCATGACGGCGTTTTCGGTGGCAGTAACACTGGCTTCATCCAAAAGGATATCCGCGCCGTGCAGTCCGTTGGATTGGAAATCAAACACACGGTCATAGGTGACCTTCGCACCCATTGCACTTAATGCCAGGATGTGTGTATCGAGGCGGCGGCGCCCGATGACATCACCCCCGGGAGGAGGCAGGCGGAGGGTTCCCGCACGCGCCACAACCGGTCCGGCTATGAGAATGGAGGCGCGGATGCGGCGGCAGAGATCGGGGTCGAGGTGGGAGGAGACCAATTCCCTGGTGGTAATGCGCCAGGTGGCGGCATCCAATTCCTCGACAACCGAGCCGAGGCTTTCGATCAATTTTCGCATGGCTTGCACATCCCTGATCTGCGGCACATTCCGCAGGATGACAGGCTCTTCCGTCAACAGGCACGCCGCCAATAAAGGTAATGCCGCATTCTTATTTCCAGACGGGGTCACTTCACCATGCAGTGGATACCCGCCTTCAATAATAAATTCTTCCATTGAATTCTCCTTTGAAAATCTTCAAAATTGTACACCAGACTTTGAAAATATTTGGTGTGAAGGGCCGTGTACAGCAATTCCAAATCAAAATAATTTTGGACGCGGACGAGCGCTGAAAACGCGGAAAAAACCTTAAAACATCATATCATCAACGTTGTATACACCCAGAGCGCCAATTTTTGGCTCTTTCCGGGTTAATCCGCATCCCGGTTCGGATTTGGATTCGCTGCTCACTGTAATGAATGGATCTTTTTTGAAACCCATGAAGCCCAATGGAAAAATTATCGACGTTGGTGTACCGTTCCTCTTGCAAGACACTCCCAACCCTGTGTGCGGGCTGCCCAACAAAAATTTCCCTGTCCCGGCGATGAACATTACAGTTGACTTACACGAGGAACGGCGTTGCATTGCGAACATAATTAGAATTATAATGAATTCAATGTCCATGACCTTGATCCTATCCATCCTGCCCGGGCTGATTGCCGGCTGGCTCGTAAATTATCTGGCAGATGTCCTGCCAGCTACGCGGCGTTTCAGCCAGCCTGTCTGTCCGCAATGCGGCACCCCATTCAGGTGGCCGGATTATTTATTGCTGCGTTCCTGTCAAAATGGACACTCCCGCACAGTCAGGGTTTGGGTCGTGCAGATCATCCTTCTGGCCGCGAGCATTATCACCTGGATCGAGCCGCCATCGAAACTTGGATATTTTTTGGGAATGATACTGGCCGTGTACTTTGGCGTTGTCTTTGTGATCGACCTGGAACACCGTCTGATCCTGCACCCAACCAGCATCTTTGGCGCGATCCTTGGGCTGATCGTTGGAATGATCGCCCATGGGATACAGCCCACGCTGTTGGGCGGACTGGGCGGATTGCTGATCATGCTGGCATTTTATGGACTTGGTGTACTTTTTACACGCATCCGCACCAAACGCATGCTGGCATTGGGACAGGAAGCCGACGACGAGGAAGCCCTGGGGTCGGGAGATGTCATTCTGGTAACCATTCTTGGCTGTATTGTCGGCTGGCCATTGATCTGGCTCTGTCTTTTGTACGGCATCCTGCTGGGAGGATTGGTCAGCCTCTTGATCGTACTCTGGCTCATCATAAGCGGCAGGTATAAAACCAGCGCATTAATGACCTTCATTCCCTACGGACCTTACTTTATCACTACCGCCGTCCTGGTTGTCTATTTTCCGAAATTTCTGGCGCTGATCGTGCCAGATTAGGTCGTGTTATGAACGCGGCAACCATTTGATCAAAATGAAAACATGTACCCCCAGCACCCCCAATCAGGCCCGCCCGCAGCGTGCGCAGGCAATGGTCGAGTTTATGCTTGTATTGCCGATTCTATTAATGCTGTTATATGGCATTATCGAAGTGGGGCGGCTGATTTTTATTTTTTCCTCCGTTGCGAATGCATCGCGCCAGGCTGCGCGTTATGGGTCTGCTTCCGGTGAGATCGATAATGTTGCCTTTTACGAAGACTGCGATGGCATTCGCGCAGTTGCCAGTCAATCAGCCTTCATCATCGTATTTGACGAGATCAACATCACCTATGACCGGGGCGTGGAACCGAACGGCACCTCGATCGCCATCCCAGGCGTGGACCCGGACCCTACGGAGGATTCATGTCCGATCAAGGTCCCGGTCCGCAACGGTGACCGCATCATTGTGCAGGTCTCAACGACCTACGAGCCCATCCTTACTGTCCTGCCCATTGACCCGATGGAAGTTGTATCAGCCAGCGCGCGAACATTCCTGATCTCGATCCCCA
>JAIFNG010000055.1 GCA_020047815.1 Anaerolinea sp. | reverse complement strand
TTTCAACAGCATCCTGATCCAACTTCATGATGGATAGCAGAACACTCTTGTCAAGCTGTTCCTGTTTGGCCAGCAAATATTGCTCGGCATGAAAAAGGTCTCGTTCCATATTCTTAATTTCTTGCATCTTGATTTTATGTTCGGCATCTTTCTCCCGAGACGCGCGCATTGCTTTTGTCCTGGGTGAGGTCATGTGATATATAAATCCAGCGATCACGTTTCCTACAATCACCAGCGGAACTGCCACAGATGTAATCCCCACTAGCATGGTTGTCAGATTGCTGCCCTTTTCACCATACATTAAAGAGTCAGTGACCGAGGTTAATACCACTCCCAGCAGGTCAATTACAAAAAAAGCCATCGAGGTCCAATTCTGATATTTGGATGTGGATGCGAACATCCACACCAGCGACCATGCGATCGCGCCAATGTCTAATCCCCATAATCCCACCAACGCCAATATCTCAAAGCCGGTTGGAACTGTGTTGGTCAGGTAATCGTATGAGCGGAAGCCGGTGTAGATTAAGAGAACAGCGTCTAGCAACAATGTCACCAGGTCGCCAAATTCCAGTCCGCCATGATCGGTCTGAATGGATGATCCAGTTAATTCATTTGTAATAGAGTTTTCAGCCATGACTTTCTCCAAAAGTCTTTCTTATTTGTTGGGCTTACATACCTTATAAAAATGGGCGCAGTTTGATAAAATGCACCTGATGTCGTCTCGTGGGTCAGTCTCCAAACTGAGACCCATGAGGCGGCGGATTTTTTTATTAGCGGCTCACATCACCTCCTTTCGATTTGAGGACAGAAGGAACAAGCGTCTCAAGCTGTCCATCCTGCCGCATGCTTCGCAGGTGGATCGTTTCGTGGAAGAGCAGAATGCAGAAGAGGACAGGGGGGAATGTATGAAATACTAGGTCCGCATACCTCCAGTGAACAGAGATCCAATTGGCGCCCATTGCGCATCCGCCAATAACAAGACCCCCTGCAAGCAAACCACCCCAGAAGTGTTTGATATTATTGAGCATCAAACTCATCATCCAGGCGACAGCGATCAGGATCAAGGCGAATTGTAGGGAGTACATGGGAATTGCATCCGAGATGGGGGTGTAGATCATCTGAATGGATGAAAGGCCCATGAAGATCGCAACAAACCACACGGCGAGTGAGACGGTGCGCATGACCCAGGGTAGGGCGAGCAATACTGTCGCCACGAATCCCAACACCACAACGATTAGGAACTGGACCAAGGTTATAAAAACCTTGATGATGAGGGTGGTTAAGTTGGTGATGAGATTGATCAGCATTTCGGGTTTCCTTTCTTACTCTTTTGACACTATGTATTTTTATCTTCCGCAGAGTACCATTAGTGTCAACATAACGCCTCTCGCCAGTATTGATGTGGGTAAAGATGATTCGCCTCTTATTCCCACATAAATTTGACTGTGATTACATGCTCGTCAAATATCAAAGGTTGGGCGTTCATTTCCATGGACTGCCTGTGTAGAGATCGACGGGTATTGAAAGGAAGTGCCAGTTCGTTTATATAAAGATATTTGCCTGTCTCGTCCGGGTGGATCATTTCTTCGTTGATGAGTATCGTGCCGTCATTCGGTACAATGGCAAAACCACGATTCTTCCCTGATCTTAGATTGGGGTAGAAGGCCAACAAAATTACAGAGATAAGATCCTGACCCTGTTGAATTTTGATGGTGGTTGTTTTTTTTGCTTTCATGTTTACTCCGCTACGGTTTCTAAAATTGATATGTTGGATGAGTTCGCTTTGTCCCATCCCTGAGAACGAATGTTTCGTCCCCACAGGACAAGAAACGATGTAACTTCGTCATGAAATTTCACGTCAACATACTCTGCTCCATCGCGCTCGATGAACTTTTCGCGGCGTCCGCTCCATGCCTGGGTAATTGCGGTGGGGAACCAGGTAGGATAGTGCAGTTCAATTTCTGGATCTGCAATCAGGTCTCCGTTCTGTTCGAAGTAATGGGCAACGGAAATCAAATTTCCATGCCGTTCAATAACCAGGCGATCAAAGCCTGATATATCAAAGCGGACATGGAATGTAGTTTGGTTTTGAAATGCCTCAAGGATGTTGTGGGTTTTGAGTAGCCATTCGATGTCTTTTTGAAATGTGCTCATGTAATGGATTCCTGTTACTGATTTAGTTTTGATTTTTTCAATCTCTGTGCAGGTCATGGGATTCGGACCCACCCGGTAATATCGCCGGATATTACCGCCTTGCCTCGGAAACCTGCTCTGGCTGGCGATCAGGGAAGCCAGCCCTTGCCAATAAAGCCCCTGATCTTATTTCTGCACTTTAAAGTGAACCAATAAACGCGCAGGGAACAAATGCTATAAATTTTCTGGCCTGATCGAGCGCCACGAGTAATGGCACATTCCGCAGCGCGCATCGTCATAATATGTAATAAGTATCATTTCCTCTTCGGTCAAATCCACCCAGAATTTTGCTTCTGCATTGGTTTTTCTGCAGGTTGTGATGTATATGCCGTTTTCCTCGCGTAAAACAAAGTGGGCGATCGAAGCGCCCAAGCCTTTATTTTTTTTCATCCAGCGCATGATCGGCTTTGTTTTTTTTGCCATTCCGCAACTCCCTTTTGAACGTGACAGGCGTACTTTACCACAACATAGACAGGCATGTCAAGAAAACCTGTCTATGTTGTGGGGAGAAATGTCGTTACTTGGTAGCGCAATAGCCATGACGGCCAAAATTTTATAGACTTGTGAGGTCATTTGGGCTGTTTTTGTGCGTTTGGAGTTTGTTCCTCTGTGTGCTGGATCGCCGTTAAGAGGAAACTGTATGTGTTGGCGGTTGTGTTGCCGCCAGTAGCGCAACTACTCAGCGCCCACCTCTTTTGAGGATTGAAACCACTCGAAAGTGTGACGACCAATCCACCGTAAACATGATATGAATTACCTGTGCTGGCTACTACTTCATCCGCCAGTTTTTCTGGGAGTTTAGCCAGAAATTTTGTCTGGTGCAACCAAGGCGGCCGATTTGTATCAGGGCAGATGAAGTAGCCAGTACAGGATGCCGGTCTGGTCCGCGCGGGGAGGCTGAGGCAGTCTGTTCTAAGGTCCGCGTTTGAAGGGAGGTTGTGATAAAATCATATTACGTTTTCAGATCGATAAGGAGATGTAAAAATGGAAGCCTTGACCACGATTTCAACAAAATATCAAATTATGATTCCGCGTGAAGTTCGGGAACATTTCAACTTAAAGCCTGGGCAAAAAGTAATGTTTATCCCCTACAAAAATACAATCCGACTAGTAATCGTCCCTCCCATTGAAAAAGCCCTGGGTATTTTCAAAGGCATCGATACAGACAATATTCGTGAAGAAGTTGATGAGGAACGCTGATGAATGTTGTAGATTCTTCAGGCTGGATCGAGTATTTTGCGCAGGGTGAAAATATAAATTTTTTTGTTGCGCCTATCCAGGATATTGAACGCCTGATTGTCCCCACCATTTGTATCTATGAAGTATTCAAACGCCTTTTGGCTGAACGGGATGAAGATTCGGCTTTGCTGGCTGTGGGGATTATGTCGCACGGACGTGAAGTGGAGTTGGATCGCAACCTTGCGCTTGAAGCAGCCCAAATTTCCCGTGAACTGAAACTTGCCATGGCAGATAGCATCATCCTTGCCACTGCCCGCGCTTATAATGCCACTCTTTGGACACAGGATGAACACTTCAAGGGATTACCGGACGTTCAATACATCGAGAAGGAAAGATAAATGTCCATTCAATCCTCGACTATAGCCCAACGCCTCTGGAATTATTGCAACGCCCCGCGCATTGCGTAGCGCCTGTTGCCTAATGTGAAGCCTGTGCTGGCTACTGTTTATCTGCCAAAATTTGAACGGCGAAAGAGGAATATCATGCTAATTTACCCTCATCTCATAATTATCCGGAAGCAGCGTGATGGGCAAAATCTTTCGTTGATTACAAGAGCGCGTCAAACACTTGACAAAGCCCGCCATCCCAAGAAGTAAATGAAAAGGCGTGAATTGTATTTTACAGCTTGTTACCGGCGTGTATTCGTAAAACAATCCTTCAAATGTTCCCAGTGCGTATTTATAAAAATTACCGCCCCCTGTACTGGCTACTGAGTCATCCGCCCTGATATAAATCGGCCGCCTTGGTTGCCAGACGAAATTTCTGCCCAAAATCCCCAAAAAACTGGCGGATGAAGTAGCCTGTACACGGCGCAGGTTGCATTCAATTCAGCGCAGATTTAGGTACAACCAAGAACATAAAAATCTCCCGTCACAATGATGGGAGATTTTTTCATAAACGCTTACGCCGCAACAGCAATATATTCTGCAACCGCCACACATTCGGGGATGGGTAGATTATCTTCCAACATTCCCCGTACGTGCATTTCAACAGCTTCGTACATATTACGTTCGGTTTCTTTGCGGTTTTTTCCCGTAGATACGCAGCCTGGCAAGTCGGGACAATACGCCGAGTAATTTCCGTTAGCTTTTTCAATGACAATAAGAAAGCGATACATATTTTTTCACCTTTCGCTATTTTTTGGATTCTTCAATTGCGCCTGTTTTAAAACGCTGTTCATGGTCCCAGGAGCCATTTCGTCGCTTGGATGACCAGCAATGGTGACGCGACCTGGTTTCTTGGCATGTTTGTATTGTTTGTGACTTCCTTTTTTCACAACGATATACCATCCATCCGCTTCAATAAGTTTGATGATATTTCGAACTTTCATACAATAAATTTTAGCATAGTTTTACCTTCGACCATCCAAGCCAGCATTTAACCAACAAGTTTATTTTCATCCTTCATCCTTGACCATCCTGCGCCTCGATCACTAAACGTGACGTCCTGGACTCCTGTACTGGCTACTTGTTCTTTCGCCCGGATTTGTGACAATGTGCGGTTTTGCCCGATACCCCAAACTCTTGCGGCAGGGCATTCCATTGGCAACCTGTACGTAAAATATACAAAATCCCTCGCATCAATTGGTGCGGCTCGGCCGCTGGTCGTCCCCCGATGTTGCGCTTTTTCTGACCGCGACCGCGAAAACGTGACTTGGGTTTCGGTAATACTGGCGCAATCCGTTCCCACATGCTGTCTGACAGTTCCCAGCTCACTACATCTGCATATTGTGTCTTTTCTGCTTTGTCCATATTATATTTTACGCTTCAACCAAGGTTTAGAGATAGGTTCTTACAAGTTCATGAGTGCAAATCTGAATGAATCCAGAACATGGAGAAAGGATGTTGGGAAAGCATCTTTACAATTTTCCCCATACCATTTGTTGAATCGAATCTCGCGAATAAATCCCTGCCTATTTCATAAATAGGTTAGATAATAACAAAACAAAAAAGCCCCAATAAAATTATTGTTGAGGCTTTTTGAAATATTTATTTTGGACACTAAGCGACTGCTCTTGCTTTTACTCTTGTATATGCTTTAGATCGAGGTACGCCATTTTCATCAAATATCCATTGTCCACCTGGATTATCGTATTGACGGTAGAAATATGCGCAATATGCCACATCCTGTTCGTTCACAAAAATATAATTTGGTTCTTCCTTGATCAACTTCAACAATCCTTTAATTCTCCATCGGCTGACAGTCCGTTGTGGAATACCATACTTTCGCGCAGCCTCGCTAATGCTAATTGCAACGCCTTTTAATTCCTTGAATTGTTTATATTCAGGCACGTTTTCCTTTTTCAGGATATGCTTAGGCAGGGTAAGTGTGTCCACAAAAATCTCTCCATTAATAGTTGCTGCCTTTATCTTACCGTTTTCAATCAGTGGGCGCAAGTCCTCTATGGAAGCATGAATTTTTTTCGCGGCATCTGGGAGGGATATAAATGTAGGAAGCGCGGCCATCGTTTACTCCTTTGGTTATAAAAACATCAAGATCTGAGCATGGTAGTTACAAGGCAATTACAAATTCTAAAAAGCCAATTAACACAATCGCTTCAGGTATCCACCTGAAGCGATTGTGTCCTCGCGTCGGGCGGACGTGAATTTTTTCAGCTTATAAGAAAAACTGAAAAAAATTTGAACCCGAACATAGTAGTGCCGAGGGGGAGATTTGGACTCCCGACCAAGGGCTTATGAGTCCCCTGCTCTACCACTGAGCTACCTCGGCATTTTGACTTGAGCGGGGCAAATATTACTATGGGAAAGGGCATTTGTCAACGCGGGAATAAAACTTGCATGCCTTTTCGTTAGTCAAACAAGGTTTCTCCCTCTGGTCGAAACGACAATTACCCATTGCACCGGGACAGGTGTTCGACGAGCGCACTTTCCTTGTCATTCCCGGAAAACCACCGGGACAAGTGCTCGACGAGTGCCCCTGTCTTTGTCGTTTCGACGAGCGCTCTCCGAGGAGAAACCTTTACACCCATCAAGCAAGGTTTCTCCCTCCGGCCGAAACGACAACTGCTCACAACACCGGGACAGGTGCTCGACGAGCGCTCTCCGAGGAGAGATCTTGCACCGCAGTCAAGCAAGGTTTCTCCCTCCGGTCGAAACGACAATTATCCACTGCACCGCAGTCAAACAAGGTTCTGCCAGAAACGACAAACAGGGCACAAAAGGTAAGGGTCTGCAAGATACAACTACAACCACTTAACCCGAAAACAAGAAACAATACAACCCAGGTACAAGATACAACTGTTCTAGAAAGCCAACCGCTGCCAGGCGATCGGCGGCTTCATGGAGACGGAATGTGTCCTGTTCGAAAACTTCCTGCCCACATAAACGCAGCCAAAACCGGGCGCGCATTTCTTGCGCGCCTTGGAGGGCGGTGCGGTGGTGAACCGCGTCCCCTGGCCTTCGCCAAAGAACCTGTGGGCGCTGCCGGCTGAGGTCCACAGATCGGGGGCTGGGGCTGTAATGCGTCACGGGCAAAGCCTGGTCTGTGCCGCGCGCTGCAGTCCGTGCAGGATGATAGGTCAAATGATAGGAACTGCCTATTGGCAAACTATTGATACCCTGTCAGCAAGGCTTTGTAAATCATCAACCTCCCGCAATGACGTCATTTCGTTGGGAGTGTGGGAACTTATATATTTTCGAGCCGTGAGTGATCTTTGACAAGCATTATCCTGTGAGAACCTCACACCCAAAAAGACAGTTGGAATAAAGAAAATACCCCCTGACTCAGGGGTATCGAAATGTGCACAGCGAGTATCGTTGATGCTTTATTTTCAGGTTCAAACCTTCTGTTTGAGTTAGAATTTGCCTGCCACGACCAGGGACGTTCCAAACCTGATCCGCACTGTAGAGCTGGGTTGGATCATTGGGACATTATCACCCCTGGCGGCGTTGATGTTCAATCGTCCAATTTGGCGCTTAAGTCGAAAAGCAGGCGCAATGGATGAAAGCTTTGATCGTCTGCTTGAATAAAAAATCATTTGGAGGAATCGGGTGAAAAATAAGCCAGCTAAAAAATTCGACTGGGTATTAATTACCGGTTATGTTGTTGTCGTTCTAATTCATCTCATTGGATATTTGGTTACAAGAACAACCCCGGATATGAGTC
>JAIFNG010000116.1 GCA_020047815.1 Anaerolinea sp. | reverse complement strand
TCCGCGCACTGAACTTAAAAGAATCAATGGCGCTCGCGCTAGGTGCGCTCGGCACGCTCGCACGCTCGTCCGGCGTAAGAACGATTAACACAGAGATAGATGGAATACCGGTGGCACTTGCGATCATCGAAGACGCAAGGTTTGGCACAGACGTAAATGGGTTCACAACCCTGTCTGACGGAACCTGATGAAATTAGGCTTAAGATTATCGATCAGGAAATAGTGAGATTGACCATGACAACACGCGATGAACTTATAACCATTTTGGAAGAACAGCGAAAGAGAAGGCGGCCCATAGATCCGCCTGTCTCACCTGTTCCTCCAAAAAAGAAAAACAAAACTCTGATAGTGATTGGATTGATCTGTCTCATGCTGGGCACAACCATTTTCTTTCGCCGGGTATCTACCGAAGAAAATCAATCGATCATAAGGCCAGTCAGTTCCCTCACATTGTCAGTATCTGAGGCATCCACAACCACAAGGGTTTCAGGCATGATCCCGGCAGAATTGATACCGATGTGGGTATGTACGGATGTTCCGAACGGACGAATGCAGGTTCATTTTGAGCCGGGTGCAGGAAGTGAGATCCGAGGATATTTGCGTGAAGCCGAGCTTGTCGAAGTATCTGCCCGCCGTGAAGTTTTCGGCGGATTGTGGCTGCAACTCGCATCCCCGATCAATGGATGGGCAAATGCCCGATTGCTGTGCCAAGAAGGACGATGACGATACAAAATGATGAATACCACTGACAATCCATCAAAACAAAAATTCAATTGGAGAAAATAATCATGGATACCGAACAAAAGAAAAATTATGAACAGAAATTCTCAGCTTTTATTCGTATGTGCGCAGATGCCAAGAGCAGCGATATTGGTGTTGTGATTGTTGCAAGCAGATGGGTAATCGGCGACACAGAGGAGGAACGCCAAGAGAGCCTGGAACGATTGCGTGAAGCGGGATTGGAACTCATTGTTGCTGATGAGAAAAAATAGCCAGGGACATTCATCCCATGACTAAAATCATCGCGATAACCAACCAAAAAGGCGGCGTGGGTAAAACCACGACCGCCATCACGATCGCGCATGGATTATCCCTTCGCGGCAGGAATGTCCTATTGGTGGACTTTGACCCTCAGGGGCAATGCGCAACGGCATTGGGCATCAACCCGGAACCGTGCGTCTTCAATCTGTTAATTAACCATCAGGCTCCAGCACTTTGGGTCAGAGAAAGTGGTCGATCAAATCTATGCCTGATCCCAAGTGATCGGACCACCGCCACCGCCCAGGCAGTGATCAACGCAGAAGGCAGATCCTTCTCTGCAGTCCTGGAGGCTGTCAAGCCCTTGATGCGCGGCTATGATTTCTTGATCTTTGATACAGCTCCATCGGCTGGCGGTTTGCAGGAACGAGCCATCTGGGCAGCAGACTTGGTTTTGATCCCAACCGCCACCGAGTTCCTGTCATCGGATGGGTTGACACAGATCATGAGCACCCTGACCCAATTACGTGAGACGCGCAATTGGAAAGGCAAATTGCTTGGGGTGCTGCCCACCTTTTATGACGAACAAACAAAAGAGAGTAAATCCTCTTTTGGAGAGTTACAAAATAAATTCGAAAAATCGCTACTTGCCCCCATTCATCGAGCCACCATCCTGCGTGAATGCGCCGCAGAAGGCATTACTGTTTTCGAAAAAGACTCAGCCAGCCGTGCCTCCAAAGAATACGAAAAATTAGTAACTATCCTCTTGAAGAAAATCTAACAAGGAATATTGATCACCATGCCACGCCGAGCCGCGTTTTCTTCGCAACCCACCGATACCATCACCATGATCCCTGTTGCAAAAAATAAACAAACACGGGATTGGGAGAAAAACAACCGCGCACATTCATACTATATTCCACGACATCATGAAGATCAGGCGATTATCATCCGCGATGAGATCGTTGGAATTTCTGATGGATTAAGCCAATCTGCTGTTTGGGCAACTGCCACCGATGTCGCTGTAGCATTTATGGAGCGAGCCTTATTCAAGGTTGAGAAAGGTGCCATCGTATTGGATACGCGTCTTGATCCTGCTTACAAAAAAACGGGACTTATATGTGTGGATATTGAAGGCGAATCCATTCCACAAATGATCACACAGAAAGAAAAAAACGCAACCAGGAAAAAGTTCTTCCTGGCTTATCGTTGGCCAAGCGAGTTCGACAAGAAGATAAAAACTATCGCAAAGCAGCATCATCTCCAAACTGGCGAGGTCGTCGTTATGCTTTTATCCACGGCGCTGGATGCATATAAAAATGGCAATTTGAGATTGATCCCACAGTCGGTCACGGTCAGGCAAACAGTAGCGGGAGCATGGAAATGAAAAGAATGACAAAAACGAGTTTTCGGTTTTCCCGGAAAATTGTCATAAAAAATAGCCAGTTGAGCGGTACCGCTCAACTCCCGCTCAACTGTTGTTCACCCCCCGCTCAACTCCCGCTCAACTGGTCAAAAAGGCTGCCCTCACAGAACGCATTCTAAGCCCCCTGATTCTCAAAATAGGGAGAATGGCATGTCCAAAAAATATCGCCCGTCCTGGGGCTTCCTGTGCGGTTTTTAAGAATCAAGATTTTGTTCAAAAACGAGAAACAATGAAAACAATAAATCATCAACAAGCCTGGTTATTCGTGCTCGAACAATTGCAAAAAGAAATGCCAAACACCAGTTTTGATACCTGGGTACGGAACACCCAATCTTTGTCCTTCGAGAAAGGAATATTCACCGTGGCAGCTCGTAATGCATACGCGTGTGTCTGGTTGGAGAGCAGACTCGAAAACACTATTACACGTTTATTGGCTGACATCTTGAAGTGCAGTGTGAAAATTATTTTTCTGGTTGCGCAGGATAAAAAAGGGGATTTTGTTGATGACGAAGAGAAATCGAGTAACGGTGCATGCATTGAAGCGCTGGACTCGACCAGCTATCGTGATGAGGTACATCCAGACCATGTGGTCATGCTGGATGGTTACGCCCTGCGCCTGCTCGAACATGGGGACATGACACCCAAAGAAATGTCATTATGGGTTGGATTTCGCCAGGCGATCTTTCGCCAACACAAAGCGGGGAAGGGAACGATTCACAACGTACCCCATTACGATGTCACGCAATTTGCGATGATGAGCCGGGCGGCATTCTTTCGCGAATTGAAAGGCGCAAAGGTTATGTGCGGCAGGAAATTTGTCGCGGGCGGGCACGTGGAATTATTGCCGGAAGATGCATACAGCGCCTCCTATGCAAATCGGTATCGAGTTCTGATCTCCCCATTGTTAACACGGCGCGACAGCGCTGTGATCGAAAACATTTTAGTTGCCGATATCGATATGGTTGCAACACGTGACGAAGCGAAAAAGGAGGTACTCAAAACTCTGGACAAACTTACAAGTTATGGCCCAGCTGATTGGATCAACCAGGAGGTGGATGTTCAGGCAAACCAGCCGCGACATATTCAAGAGATCGTTCGACGTGTACTTGGATGGGAAGGAGATTTCCCGGAGGATCTATCCAGTGCCTGCGAAAAGTTATATGACCGTATTTTGGGAGGTTTCGGCAAGGTATTTATTACGCATTATTTTCTACGCGTAGTGGTGCCCTCCTTAAAACTGACACACGCTCAAGCCTGGGCGATCATCATCCTGCGCGATAAATGCTGGTTCGATCATGCTTCCGGCACCCAACGAGATTATGCTCTCGTGCCCGGCGGACTCTTAACATTGGCGCGCTGGGTGGGAGTGACGGGACGAAGTATCGAAGAATGGATGCAAATACCGGAATTCAATGCATTCGTACTGGTTGCCGATCGGGAAAAACTTGATATCCCAGATGAGTGGAGCAGGACAAACACCCAAATTTTCTTTGTTTACCAACAGGAGCCGCAGATCAGCAAGGCATTGGCAGACGAAAAAGTGAGACTCGGTTGGCGAAAAAGTGAGACTCTGGTTACGAAGAAGTGCGACTCGCTTTTGGAAGAAGTGAGACTCACTTTACGAAAAAGTGAGACTCTATTTAATAACCTCAATATAACTGTAATTAATAATAAGAACATGGACGCAAAAACCGCGTCCGTGCGCCACGCTGCGCAAACCCCAAAAACCGGGCAAACCTCAGGAACTCCACAAATACGGACAGAGGCATTTCCCGCAGATTGCCAAAACGGAGTGCGGCTTATGCTGGAGATCTTTAACGTGATTGCTCCGGCGCGCCAGCTTGCCAACACGCGGGGTGGGGATTTCGCATTGTGGGTTAAGGAGATTCGCGGTCTGGAAAAAAGAGCATCCGACTATGGCGTATCCCTTGAGTATGCCATGCGCCTGACGCATGAGCACTGGAATAAATCCCCATTCACTGTCTCGCATCCTGCAGCGCTCAAAAACACCATGGTCAGTGTCCTGGCTCAAAACACCGGTGGTAAAACAAGTCAGGTAAACACACTCACTGCATTTGAAGTGAACCTGGAAAATTTCGTCCCACGAGGAGCATAAGATCATGCTGGTTACTATTCCACCCCCTACAGCCACCCCAGCGCAGATACCTCACAGCCGCGAGGCAGAAGAAGCCGTGCTCGGCGCGGTGATGATCAACCCGGAGATATATTACGATGTCGCGGAATTTCTTCAAGCCGCGGATTTTTATATCCATCGCCATGTATGGATTTGGGAAGCATTTACACGTCTGAACCAGCGCAGAATCCCCATTGACCTGCTGACACTCTCCGAAGAAATTGACAGGGAAGGGCGGCTTGACGAAACTGGCGGCCCGGCATATCTAACCTCGTTGGTCAACCAGGTGCCATCATCGCTCAATGCAGAATCATACGGGCGGATCGTGGAGGGGCATGCGCTGCGACGTCGGATGATCCAGACTGCAAACAAGATCGCAACTCTGGCATATGACGAGAGTCTGGAAACCGCAGTCGCAATGGAGAAGTCAGCTTTTGTGTTTGAAGACACCCTGCTGCGTAAAACCGGTATTGGATTAACTCCACTTTCCGGGCATTTGTCCAGCGCATATGACAGAATAGACTTATCCAGTCGAACGAAAGAATTGCCAGGAATAGCCACAGGCTTGGTGGACCTGGACCGCAAGTTGGGCAACCTCCAAAAAGGAACGTTGTATGTTGTTGCAGGGCGACCAGGGAGGGGCAAGACAAGTTTGAAATTGACCTTTGCCCAAAACGCAGCTTTGGCAGACAAAAGAGTTGCTGTTTTCTCGCTGGAAATGTCCAATGAGAAAATCACAAATCGTCTGCTAGCGCAGGAAACTGGCTTGAATTCCCAGTTGATCGACAGTGGAAAGATCAGTGATGGGGACTGGCCAAAACTCACCGCCGCAATTGAGCGCATGGATAATTGGAATATTTTTCTGGATGATACACCTGCTATCACGCCAATACAGATCAAGAACAGATGTCGCCAAGCCATGGGATTGGGGTCACTTGACCTGGTCATTGTGGATTATCTGCAATTGATGGGGGGAGGTGATGCTGTCCGTGTGGATAATCGCACCCAGGAAATAGGCTACTTTACGCGGGCTTTAAAACAACTATCCAAAGAACTGGATGTACCAATCGTGGTCGGTGCACAACTGAGTAGGGCTGTAGAACAGCGTGCAGATAAACGCCCACAGTTATCGGATCTGCGCGAGAGCGGCGATATCGAAGCCGATGCGGATGTAGTCATGTTCCTGCATATGCCAGATCCAACAATTCAATCCCTGGCTATACCTACCGAACTTATCATTGAAAAACATCGTAACGGACCTACGGGCAGTGTAAATATTAACTTTTTAAGGTCAACCACGAAATTTGTAAATATAACAGCAGGTATAAACAGCGGAGGAAAAGCATGAACGATCTTATCAAGCAGTATAAACAGGAACACCATGGAGTCTGTCTGACTTTACAAGAATTGAGCACATATGATGTACTTAAACTCACCCACCATTAATTTCAATGGCGCCTTCCTGGTGAACAGCATGGAAACTGGCTCGCTCCAGATCATGTCAAAACAATTTTTTGCGGTCAGGATCCTATTTCAGCAGACCCTAAATTACCCGGTTTTGGCTTATGAGAACTCAGCGGCAGAGATCTATGCATATTGTTTTGATGCCCGCCAAAGAGGGAATTTGAAACTGGAAGCCTACGCTCCTTGTTACCTGCTGCAGGACAAACAAAGCGACAACATGACGCCGGTGATCGCAAACATTACCTGGTATGTACCATCTGCCTTGTACAAAAGATGCGCCGATCGCGCTGAGGCTGTGCTGGCAGGAGGGGTGTCTGGTCCCGTCTTCCAGGGAAAACCCTTTGCGGTTTTCAGTGCAGAATAAAATTCAATGACAAAAAGTAAATCTAAAACTGAACTTCTGGATGAATTGATCCTGTTTTTGGGAAAACTTGCCAATCTGCGTGATCCATATATTTCAGATCACGCGACGCATGTCAGGGATTTATCTGTGCGACTGGCTGTGCGGGTCAATTTTCCATCAAGAAAAATTAAGGCTCTGTCGCATGCAGCTTTGCTGCATGATATCGGCAAGCTCGTACTCCCCGAACAAATTATCAATAAACCTTCACGGCTAACGGAAGCGGAATATCTGATGGTCCAACAGCATACGGTACTGGGATACAAATTAATCTCGCCGCTTGAAATGGACGCAATGATCGGGGGAGCGATTCTTTCTCATCATGAAAATTTTGACGGCAGCGGTTATCCACATGGATTAGGCGGAGAGGCGATACCCCTGGAAGCTCGTATCGTTCGGATCACGGATTTTTACGATGCACTGATCTGTCAACGACCGTATCGGGAGGCATTTACAGCAGGGGCTGCACTTGACTTGCTCTTGAAGAACAGGCATTGTTTCGACCCGGCTTTATTGGAGGATTTTTTACATATCCAGGCTGAAGAGCGCCGCCTGAGTAGAGAAATCAGGAGACGACCAATGACAACTAAAACAAGCTCACAAATACTATGCGAAATGCCTTGAGGATGTCGCCGCGGGTTTGCCGGGGGTGCGTCAGAGGTTCACTGCTGGTTCGTCAGGAATTGACGAAAATTAGGTTTGAAAATCTTGCGTTCATCAGGGTGACACCAGAGGTGCACCAGAGGTTTCTCACGGGTTCGTCAGTTGCTGCCCGAAAAACGAAGCCAACTACCTATCCTTTGGATAGGTATGACTCTACCGATTTTCACATTCCCCCATCACAATCATTCCCTCGCAACGGCTGAAAACTTGAAAAACATTCGCCTACTACTGCGTAAAGGCTATCTTGTTATGTATGAGCACTTGGATAGGGATGGCAACCAGAGGTGGAAACCTTTACCCATCCGACAAAAAGGTATATTTGTCGGATGATCCATTCTGTACCTGCGATAGATTTTGTTGGCGCACTGCGAGTTAATAGTCTTGAGATCGGGCGTATTGAGGTCAATGTAAGATTCGTGTTGAAGCAAAACAAACCCTATCCCATTCTGGTCTCCGGCCATCAGGCTGGAGAGGTATATGCATATTGTGCTGCCGCGCTTGAGCAGGAAATCAGGGATATTAATGTGAAAATAGCATGCACCCTGATCATGGATACCGAAGGAAATTTACATACGATCACATCGTGCCTCACCTGGTATACCTCCAGCACTCTGCGCGAGCATGCCGCAGCCAGGATGCTGAACATATTCGATATTGGTCCGTCGCGAGAATTCAAGACAAGTGAAGTCCCGTTCATGAGGATCAAATCCTAAAAGCACTTGAATTGTATTGGATAGTTCGCACAGCCTGGGGTTAAAAAAGCTAAAATAAGAGCATGAACAGGAAAGCGCCACTACATATCAGGAAACTGATGAAAGAGTTGAAGGAAGGGCTTATTCACATTTATGGGGATAAGCTGAAAGCAGTCTACCTGTATGGATCCTATGCGCGCGGGGATTACCGTCAAGGCTCAGATGTGGATGTAATGATTTTATTGAGCGATTACAAAAATTATTGGGATGAAATACGACGAACGAGCGAACTTATGGGGAGTATCTGTCTTGAGTATGACCTTCTTGTAAGT
>JAIFNG010000070.1 GCA_020047815.1 Anaerolinea sp. | reverse complement strand
ATTAAAGATGATCACCAATGGATTTGGCGCAATCTGTACCGGCGTTGTGATGTTTGTCTTTGCAATCACAAAATTTAAGGACGGGGCATACGTGGTCCTGATCCTGATCCCCGCCTTGATCGGTGTCTTGTGGTTGATCCACATGCACTACAAGAATCTGGCAAAAAAGCTTTCCCTCGATAATTTTGGGATCATCCCCCATCATGCCACCCGCCACCGTGTCATCATGCCGGTCAGCGGGGTACACCAGGGAACGCTGACCGCATTACGCTATGCCCGCATGTTGTCTGATGATGTCACGGCCGTGCATGTGGTCATCGAGCCGGCAGATGCTGAAAAAGTCCGGGCCAAATGGGAAACCTGGGGCGGGGGCGTG
The DNA here is from genome assembly GCA_020047815.1 of Anaerolinea sp. GTDB lineage: Bacteria > Chloroflexota > Anaerolineae > Anaerolineales > Villigracilaceae > Villigracilis. The sequence goes on along the minus strand of JAIFNG010000070.1, from coordinate 23,219 downwards.
CGTATGGTGCTGCTGGATTCGCCCTACCGCCTGTTCGTCGAACCGATCCTGGCATACGTTTCCGACATTGCCGATCTGCGGCAGCCGGGTGAGACGATCACGGTTGTGGTCCCTGAATTTGTTTCAGACAACCACCTGACCAGTGCCCTGCATACGAACACAGCAAATATTTTGCGCAAGCAGCTAAAAAATAAACAGGGCATCGTCATCACCAATGTGCCCTATCATGTTCACGAAGAAAGCATAATGTAAGGAGTGATTCACCATGAAATTTATCGTCATCGGGTGCGGCAGAGTGGGCTCGGAACTCGCCTATCGCCTGTACCAAAACTCACACAAAGTAGTCGTTGTGGATAATAACCACAATTCATTCAACCGCTTACACGCCGAATTTCACGGACGCACTGTGGAAGGCGAGGTACTCTCCGTTGACACCTTCAACCGCGCCGGTGTTGCAACTGCGGATGGCGTTGCTGTGGTCACCAATTCCGACACCATGAATGCGGTCATCGGGCATGCCATCCGCACCCACTACCCGCAGGTAAAGCGCGTGCTTGTCCGTAATTACGACCCCGCCATGCGCGGGATGCAGGAGGCTTTCGGCTTGCAGTCCATCAGTTCCACCGCCTGGGGCGCGGAACGTTTGCAGGAGTTATTGATCGATGCCTCCTTCCGCTCGGTGTTCTCTGCCGGGAACGGCGAAGTGGAAGTATATGAGATCTACATTCCCGAAAAATGGGAGGAAAAAACGGTCTCATCCCTTTTATCCGGCTGTACAAACACCATTGTGATCGCCGCGCTGACGCGCGCCGGACGCGCCGAACTGGTCTCCCCTGATTCGCTCCTCAAAGGCGGCGATATTCTTACCGTGAGCGCAACACTGGAAGGTGTGACATCCCTTCACGCACGTTTACACGAAGGAATGGAGGCATAATATGTTTGTTTTTATTGCAGGCGGCGGAAGAACCGGCGCACAATTGGCAATGCAGCTGCTGGAACAAAATCATCAGGTCCGCCTGATCGAGCACCGGCGCGAATTACTGACACTGCTGCATCGTGAACTGCCCACTGAAGTCATCTACGAGGGGGTTGCCACCGACCCCAATGTCCTGAGACTGGCCGGGCTGGAAAAAGCGGATGTACTCGTCACCACCGGCAGCGAAGACGCAGCAAACCTGATCATCTGCTATCTGGCGCGCACCCTGTTCAAGACCCGCCGCACGGTTGCCCGTATCAACAATCCGCTCAATGCCTGGCTTTTTGACCAGAGCTTCCACGTGGATGAGACCGTCAATCAAGCCGATGTGATGGCACACCTCATCCAGGAGGAAATATCCCTGGGCGATATGATGACCCTGCTTAAATTACGCCGCGGACAGTATTCAGTGGTGGAGGAGAAAGTCCCTGCCGGAGCAAAGGCGATCGGTGTTCAACTTAAAGACCTTGGTCTGCCCGATCAATGTATCGTTGCGGCGATCATCCGGCATGGACAGATCACCCTGCCGCGCGGCGTTAGCACACTTGAAGAAGGGGATGAGGTGCTGGCTGTGACAGACACCGAGGGCGCCAGGGAGCTTGCCAGGTTATTGGAACCTCCCGTGCGACCCATAAAATGACGATGCTCTCTTTTTTGTAATTCCCATAAGATCAAGACCCCAAAGGCGTTCCCTCTTCGAGGAGTTTATAAACCCTTTGGGGTCTTTTTTCACCAGGCGACAGGGCATTTATGAACCGCAAAATGGATTGGTCTGCGCTTTTTCTGTTCACAGCATTACTCTTTGGCGCGGTGGTTCGTTTTGTACCTGCCGCTTCCAATGGATTTCCGCTCAATGACGGGGGAATGTTCTACACCATGATCCGCGACCTGAAGGCGAATCAATTCATCCTGCCGCAATTCACGACCTATAATTTTTCTGATATACCCTTCACTTATCCGCCGCTCGGATTTTACATCGCCGCTATTTTTTCAAACCTGCTGCCCATCTCTGATCTACAGGTTTTACTCTGGCTCCCCGCCTCGGTCAATACGCTGGCAATCTTTTTCTTTTATAAATTTTCCGGGCAGATCCTACCCTCGCGCACATCTGCCGCATTGGCAGCGTTGGTTTATGCGCTTTCGTCACGCGCTTTTCTTTGGCAGGTGATGGGAGGCGGCATTACCCGGGCTTTCGGCATGTTGTTTTTGATCCTCATGCTGTGGCAGGGTACACAACTCTTTCGCATCCCATCCCTCGGTCAAAAAGAGAATACCAGCCTGGTACGTGGAACGCAGCCCCACCTTGCGCTCGCCATTCTCTTTGGCGCATGTACTGTGATGAGTCATCCACAAACTGCTTTACACGCCGTATTGGGGGGCGCGCTGGTTTTTCTATTTAATGGACGCAATAAACGCGGGATCATTTTGGCTTTGTTTGTGGGTCTGGGTGTGGCATGTTTGACCGCCCCCTGGTGGGGTACCGTTTTGCTGCGGCATGGACTTGAACCTTTTCTTTCAGCCGGTCAAACCAGTCAGCGCACGGTCGAGTCCTACATTGCCCTATTAAGCTTCAATGGATTGGATGATTATCTTTTTATCCCAACCTTAATATTTGCTTTGATCGGCGTTTGGGTCACACTCAGCCGGCGTGATCTTTTTTTGATCACCTGGGTTGCGCTGGCGTATTTGATCGATCCGCGCGGCGGGGACGGCATTGCACTGCTGGCAGGATCCATGCTGGCGGGGCTGGGGCTGATCCAACTCTCTGCGTGGATCAGCCGTTCAGACAGCACCCAGCCCGGGAGTGTGATGTCAAAGCCCCTCAGCCAGGGTCTCATATTCATATCCGCGTTCTGTTTTATCCTGATGGCAGGTATTTCCGACTTCCAATTGATCAATACCAGTTTAAAACCCACAGATCTCGAAATGGTCGCCTGGGTCAATTCCAATGTGCAAGACCGGCAGACGTTTTTGCTTTCGACGGGACGCGAGTTTTCGATGTCCGACCCGCTGCAGGAATGGTTCCCCGCCCTGACGAGGCAGCATAGTGCCACCACCCTGCAAGGACTGGAATGGACTCTCGCAAAAAGATTTTTTCCCTGGTCCAGGCAGTTGGTGATGTACCAGCACTGCGCCGATCTGGAGTGTGTTACTTCGTGGAGCGCGGTCAATGGCGTGCGCTACGACTATTTGATCGTGGTCATTCCCTCGCACGAGGACAGTAGCCAATTAGGGCGTGACCTGCGAAGCCTGGCGCTTTCCGTCCGCAGTTCTACTTCGCATCAACTGGTGTACGAATCCGGGACTGCACTGGTTTTCGAGGCAAGATGATGCCCGCCTTAAGCAGGCATTGTCACCTCCCTGTCATTCCAGATCCAGGCCATCCCATTCCATCATAAATTGATCCAGAAAACGGAGCATAACCTGGTGCCGCCCTTCCGCGATCTTCCTGGCGGTGGCAGTGTTCATCATATCTTTGAGTAAAAGTAACTTCTCATAAAAGTGATTGATTGTGGCGCTTTTGCTGTTCTTATATTGCTCAAAACTCGCATGCATATTATTTTCGACGTCGGGATCGTACAGCGGTCGGTTTTTGTAGCCGCCATAGGCAAAGGCGCGCCCGATGCCAACCGCCCCGATCGCGTCAAGACGGTCAGCATCCTGCACGATGAAGCCTTCGAGGCTTTTCATTTTGTTTTCGACTTGAGCGCCTTTGTATGAGACGTTCATAATGATCTGACACACAGCCTGGTTGACCTGCGGATCAACGTCACAGGCTTCCATCCAGGCTTTGGCGCGGAGCGGGGTTTCATCTTCGCTCTCATTGAACTTCCAATCGTCCAGGTCGTGGAGCAGAGCCGCAAGTTCCACAATATACAAGTCTGCTTGCTCACGTTCACAGATGGAGATGGCATTCTTCCACACCCGATGGATATGCCACCAATCATGCCCGGAGGTATCGTCACTGAATTCCTGTTTAATAAAGTCCGCTGTTTTTTGGATGATCTCGTTTTGAGCCGTGTTTCTGCTCCATCCATTCCACTTCATTTTCATATAGACCCCTCCGCGTTTCAATTCATCCAGCATTTGGCTCAACCGCTTCTGTTTTGTGGTTTCGAGTTTGGCGCGTGTGATCCAGCCAATGTAATCATTTTGCTGGTACGGCGGACGCGCAAGGTAGGCGTTCATCAAACCGCTTGCGTTAAGCGCGTTACGGAAATAATCGGGCATTTCATGGCGGGGACGTGGGGGCATGATCTTCCTTTGAAAAATTTGATCTGGATGAGTCCAATTTTACAATATTCCCACGTGATATACTGCCCTTGTGTGGGCGAAAATTAAGAATGTTGAAGGTAAAAGGATGTCATATGAAAAACAGATCCTCAGCACAAATGATCCTTGCTTGTTTTCTGATTATGTTTGCCATTTTGGCCTGCGGTCAATTATCATCCCAATTCAAACCGCCCTCATCCCCTGCCGCAGTGACAGCCGTGATCGTCCCCGAAGAAGCCCTTGGAGAGAATGCGGGGGCAGGCTCATCAGGACTGGGAGATTCATATTACCCAAGCTTTGGCAATGGCGGCTACGATGTAACACACTACACACTGGACATCACAATTAATAATATGTCCACCAGTAACCTGACTGCCCGCACAAACATCGAAGCCATCGCAACGCAAGACCTGCTCAGTTTCAATTTGGATTTTATCGGTTTCACCATCAACTCGATCACGGTCAACGGAGCACCTGCTGATTTTTTTCGCAAGGGACAGGAATTGACCGTTACCCCGCTCAAGCCACTGTTGATGGGTCAACCGTTCACAGTGCTGATCCGATACATTGGTTCGCCAATGGAGATGAACTCAGTGGCATTACCCGTACGAACAGGCTGGGTAACGGTGGACGGCAGGAGTTTTGTCTTGAGTGAACCGGACGGCTCGGCCAGTTTTTATCCGGTCAACGACCATCCACTGGATAAGGCAACCTACACCATCCGCGTGACCGTACCTAATCCGCTCGAGGTGGCGGCAAACGGCGTGTTGACCGAAACACTGGACAACGGCAATACATCCACCTTTGTTTTTGAATTGCGCGACCCGATGGCAAGTTACCTCACCACGATCAACATTGACGAGTTTGACACCGAGACCATGCGGTCAGAAAGTGGAATTCCGATCAGAAATTATTATTCAACGGATCTGCCCGGGAATGTCCGCAAGCCCTTTGCGCGGCAGGGCGAGATGCTTGATTATTTCAGCCAGATCTTTGGACCCTATCCATTTGAGGTGTATGGCTCGATGGTAATGAATGCCGAATTTGACTCGGCGCTTGAAAACCAAACCCTTTCCATTTATGGAATTGACATGATCGATTTTGAGAATGTGGAAGACACAGAATTGACCGTGGCGCATGAACTGTCTCACCAATGGTTTGGAGACAGCGTCAGTGTGGCTGATTGGAAAGACATCTGGCTGAACGAGGGGTTTGCAACCTACTCCGAAGGATTGTGGATCGAGCATCTCTCAGGGCGTGAAGCGCTGGATGACTGGGTGAGATCTCAATATATGGACGTGGTCAACGATCCCCAATATTTTGTTCCGCCCGGCGCCCCCCCTGCAGATGATCTGTTCAATGGAGGCGTTTATGTCCGCGGCGGCTTGACCCTTCATGCGCTGCGGCTCGAAGTTGGCGACGAAGCCTTCTTTGAGATCCTCAAGACATACTTTGCCCGCTACAGGAATGGCAATGTCACAACCGGAGAGTTCATCGCTGTGGCCCGGGAAGTAAGCGGAAAGGAACTGACAGATCTTTTTGAAGCCTGGTTGTATGATGAAACGATCCCTCCCATCCCTGCCATGGGACTGGGGGATGAATAGATCAGCCATTGATCCGTTTTGTCTGCCTTGAAGAACAGAAAGACCCTGCAAATTTTTGGATCAAATACCGGTCTGCCAACTGTGTATTTTGTGTCAGGGAACCGGCACAGGTTATAAAATTGGTCAGACAAATCAACAAAATTAACATAACCTGCTAACTTTATGTTAACCGGTACACTGCTATAATATAGGTATCTTTATTGACAGGCAGGATTGCCCACATGATCTACGTTTCTCACTAAATTCCGCGCTGCGTGCTGCAAACAAGGTTTTAATGCAGCATAAGTATTTTTGCCTACGGTTCGTGTCTGCGGACACTTTTTATCAACGGTACCTTAACCATGACTCAACATCGAATTACAGACGACCTGGAAGCCCTCCTCGACGTCCTCCCCCTTAATATTCGCCATGCGGTGGAAAAAGCGAACAACAGCGAAAAACTGCTTGAAATCGTCATTGACCTCGGACGTGTGTCTGTTGCGCGTTTTGTGGACAATGAAGTGATCCTCTCCGAAAAAGAGATCACACGCGCAGAAATTGACCACATCACCGAACGTATTGGCACATTCGACGCGGATAATCGCGCGGGTATGGAGCGCACGCTCCACCGTATCTCCGCCATCCGCAACCGCCTCGGCATCGTGGTCGGACTCACCTGCCGCGTGGGTCGCGCCGTGTACGGCACAGTGGACATCATCCAGGATATCATCGAATCAGGCAAGTCCGTGCTCATCCTCGGTCGCCCAGGGGTGGGCAAAACCACTCTTCTGCGTGAAGCCGCCCGCATTCTCGCGGAGAATAAACGTGTCGTCATCGTGGACACATCCAACGAGATCGGCGGTGACGGTGACGTGCCGCACCCCGCCGTGGGCAAGGCACGCCGTATGCAGGTCAGCCAACCCATGCTTCAGCATGAGGTAATGATCGAAGCCGTCGAAAACCACAACCCCGAAGTCATTGTGATCGATGAGATCGGGCGCGAACTCGAAGCGCAGGCGGCGCGTACCATTGCCGAGCGCGGCGTACAACTCATCGGCACGGCGCACGGTCAGACACTCGACAATCTATTACTCAACCCCACCCTCAGCGACCTGATCGGCGGCATTGAAGCAGTCACGTTATCAGATGAAGAAGCCCGCCGGCGCGGCACGCAGAAAACAGTGTTGGAACGCCGCTCTCCCCCAACCTTCGACGTGGTGATCGAAATTCAGACCCGCGACCGGTTCGCCGTTCACCTCGACATCACCGTCTCAGTGGATTCCCTGTTGCGCGGCGCGCCTGAGTTGCCCGAGGTCCGCACACGGGACACCGAAGGAAAGATCGTGATCGAGAAAGCGGCGCCCTCCCCACGGCGCCGCCCTGAGCGGTTTGGCGAAGGGTCTAAAGTGGACGTGCGCGAAGTGGTCAAAACTTCCCGCCGTGGGCATCAAAACCCAACCCCTGCCCAACCCGATCCTGCCGCCGAGGGGCAGAGCCCAACCCCCAATCAGACCCCGCTCGTCCTCACATCCGCTTTGCAGACAGTGCGTGTGTATGCCTATGGTGTGGCACGCAACCGGCTGATGCAAGCCGCAAAACGCCTGGGCGTACCCGCGGTAATCGTGACCGATGTGGACGAAGCTGACGCTCTTGTCACCCTGCGAACTTATTATCGTAACCGCGAGCAGACAGTGGTGGACGCCGAACATCGGGGACTGCCCATATATGTTTTGCGCGCAAATTCAGTGGCGCAGGTCGAGCAGTTTTTAGGCGACTTGTACAACCTGACCGAACAGCAGCATCCGCGTGACAGAATGGATGGCGTGCGCGAAGAAATGCAGCAAGCCATTTCCGCGGTCCTCAACGGCGAGCGCTGGGTCGACTTGCCGCCTGGCACATCGCTTGTACGCCGCCTGCAGCACGAAATGGCGCGCAACGCGGAGTTGGTGTCCCACTCCTACGGCAAGGAACCGCGGCGTCATGTTCGTGTCTTCCGCGAGTAAAAGCGTATACAAACAGACATAAAAACAGGTAAACAAGCGTCTCATATCTTGTTTACCTGTTTTTGTTTATCGCAACATTTACTTGCGGCTCGACTCTCCAAGCGTAATAGTCAGGTCTACCTCCTCTCCATTCCTCATCACACCCAGGACAATTTGATCACCAGGTTTGAAAGTGAACAGGGCGTTGATATATGAGTGGGATTCATCGATCGCCACATCCCCGATCTTGAAGATGATGTCCCCCTGCTGTAAGCCTGCTGCGCTTGCAGGACTGTCCTGCGAGACTTCGGTGATGTAGACGCCCCATTGCACGGGCAGGTTGTATGCGGCGGCGACGCCGGGAGTCACCTGCTGGAAGCGGATGCCCATGTACGGACGTGAGAAGTATCCCTTTTGAATGATCTGCTCTGCGACGGCGCGCGCCGTGTTGACCGGGACGGCAAATCCCAGACCCTCCGCCACGCCACCGCTTTGCGTGTTGCGGACGACCAGCGTATTGATGCCGATCACCTCGCCGGCAAGATTCATCAGCGGACCGCCTGAATTGCCCTGGTTGATCGCCGCATCGGTCTGGATCAAGTCCTCGATCTGGTATCCGCTGCCGGTGTCGATGGAACGTCCCGTCGCACTGACCACACCCACGGTCACCGTGTTCTTGAAATTTCCCAACGGCGAGCCAATGGCGATCACCGATTCGCCGGGATTCAACAGGTCAGAATTCCCCAGCGTTGCCACTGCAGGCGCCCTGGCATCTGTCTTTAAAACCGCCAGGTCAGAATAAATGTCCGTGCCAATAATGACCGCCTTTTCCTGCGATCCGTCCGAAAGGACAATGTGAACTTCCTTTGTATCTTCGACCACGTGATTGTTGGTCAGGATGTATCCCTGATCAGAGATGAAGACGCCGCTGCCACTGACAGTCGCGTCACCCGTTGTACCAAAGAAGGTCATCTGCCCGGGGACGATTCCCACAATGGTTACAACCGCAGGGCCAACTTTCTGAACCGACTGCGTGATGGCTGTCTCCACATCTGTTAAATTCATCATCAGGGTCTGATTCGGGTTTTGCGCATCCGGTTCAGCCAGGATGGATTGAATGCCCGGGTTTGCCGGTTGTTTTCCAGCAACCGCCTGATAGACAGCCACGCCGCCAGCCACTGCGCCTGTCAAGGCTGATGCACCGGCGATTACAATGACCAGTAAAATGTAAAGTATCTTTTTCGATTCCATTTTTATCTCCAAAAGTTGGAATAATCCTGGTATAAGAAAATAACAGTCTAATTAAAAAATATTGCCTTAAAATAAAAACACGTTAAGAGTGTTGTAGGAAAATTGTAAATTTTTCTACCCGGTCAAAATCCGGGAATATGTTCATTCCCCTTGAAGGTCAGGCAGAGCATCATGATTTGTGTTCCATGCACCGCTATTGTCATCGAAAATAAACAAGGTGAAATTCTCCTGTTACTGCGCGATGACAAGCCAACCATTCCCTATCCAAACCACTGGACTCTGGTCGGCGGTAAAGTGGAGGATGGTGAAACATCCGAAACCGCCGCCCATCGCGAAATGCGCGAAGAAATAGGCGTGGATGTTGATCTTATTTTTTGGAAAAGATATGACCGGCGGCATCCCCATGTGATCGTTGACCAGCATATCTATGTGGGCAAAATCGATCTGCCGTGTGAGTCATTGATCCTGGGCGAGGGTCAGGATGCTCGTTTTTTCAATCACCATCAAATAACGGCCTTGAAAATTGGCTTTGGGTTTGACGTTTTACTTCATGAATATTTTTTAAGGAAAACCAATTAACTGTTTTTGTTTACGGTTCCGCCGGTTTCCTTGTATACTTGCCCCATGTTTATTACCCTTGAAGGACCGGAAGGCTCTGGCAAGACATCTCATATACCCCATCTCGTGGAATATCTGCGTGAGATGGGGTATGTCGTTTTCCCCACCCGCGAACCGGGAGGCACATCCATCAGCGAGCAGATCCGCGACGTGCTGCACGACATGAAAAATGCCGAGATGCACCCGCGCACCGAGACCCTGCTGTATCAAGCTGCGCGGGCTCAGATCGTGGAGCAGGTCATCAAGCCGAGGCTGGCAGCAGGTGAGATCGTCATCTCTGACCGCTACTATGATTCGACGATCGCCTATCAGGGCTATGGACATCAGCAGGACCTGGATCAGATCCGTGCGCTGGTAAAGTATGCCACAGGCGGCTTGACCCCCGAGCTGACCATTTTGCTCGATCTCGATATTGAAGTGGGTTTGAAACGCAAAACCCAAAATGAAGTTGAATGGAATCGAATGGACGCGTACACGGTGGAATTTCACCAGCGCGTGCGCCGGGGGTATTTGGAGTTGGTTAAACAGGAACCACACCGGTGGGTGGTGATCAATTCCGAACAGCAGTGGGATGACGTTCAGGCGGAGTTGAAAAAAACGATCATGGCAGGATTATCAAAACCATGATCATTGAAAATGAAAACGATATCAAACACCTGAAAACCATCGGCCACATCTGCGCCATGACCTTGCAAAAAATGATGGAATTCGCCAGACCCGGCATGACAACCGGGGAACTGGATGACATCGGCAGGCAGTTGCTCGAAAAGGAAGGTGCCCGGTCTGCGCCGATCTCCCTGTATCACTTCCCCGGTAACACATGCATCAGCGTTTCGCCTGTCATCGCGCATGGAATTCCCGGCGACCGTGTGCTGCACGAAGGCGAGTTGATCAACATTGATGTCTCTGCTGAGTTGGACGGCTATTTTGGAGATACAGGCGCTTCAATGGTCCTGGAAAAACACGTGCCCGAACTTGAAAAAATGCTGGAAGCCACCAGGTCGGTGCTGGCAAAGGCGGTGCAGACCGCCCGGGCTGGTCAGCAGATCAACATGATCGGCAAAACCATTCAACAGGAAGCCAGGCGGCATGGGTATGGCGTCATTTATGACCTGACGGGGCATGGCATCGGGCATCACCTTCATGAAGAACCGGTCCAAGTGTACAATTATTTCAAATCAAGGGACCGCCGTATTCTGGAGGAAGGTCTGGTTTTGGCAATTGAGCCTTTCCTCACCACCGGCAAAGGCCATGTTCTTGAAGAAGCAGACGGCTGGTCATTGCGGACCACAGATCGAAGCCTTGCAACCCAATTTGAGCATACCATCATCGTCACAAAAGGTGAGCCGATCATCCTGACGATCTAACCAAACCTGATGCCCAATCTCCACCTGTTTTCATCCCCCGGGAAGGATGACATCCGTTACATCATCGAAGCCAGTCGTCCGTACCTGGCGGGCAAGCCTGATGCAATGGTGGCCCACCTTCCGCTTGCCTCACTTTATGTGGAGCGATGGCAGGATCCCGCCGGGGACTCGTTCAAGGGACTGGCACGGCTTGAAACGATCAATGCCGAAACCATGCCCCTGCTTAAAATGGAGGATATTATCCGCCGCGCCTCATTGGTCTATATCCCTGGCGGAAACACTTTTTTGCTGGCTCACCGCTTGCATGTCTCCCGGCTGATGACTTTCCTGCAAAAGAAGATCCAGGCAGGGCTGCCCGTCGTTGCCTTCAGCGCCGGCACAATTTTATGCGGTCCCAATATCCTTACTTCCAAAGACATGAACACGGTCGCAACTTCTCATTTTGAAGGGTTGAATGGTACGCCTTTCAACTTCCTGACCCACTATGCAGAGGATGCGTATGGAAGATCCGTCCAGGATGACTGGCTGGCAGATTATCATTTCTTCCACGATAACCCGGTCATCATGCTCTCGGATGGGGCGTATGTCAAAGTGGATGGAAGGAAGACCAGCCTCGTCCGCGGTGAAGCATGGATCTTGCGGAAAGACCAGGAAAAGGAAAAGATCGGGGCTGAAAATGTGATCCCCGTGCAGGACACCAAATAAAAATCCACAGGGATCACACCATTAACAAAAACATCCCGCTGATCTGGTTTCAGCGGGATGTGCCATTTAATCCTCTTTCAGCCACCTTTTGACTGCTTCGTGGGGATGGTTGTATTTTTCCATCTCGCTCAACAATTGACCCGGGTCAACATTACAGCAGATCGCTTTTCGATGTTCGGGGAAAATGAACCCCTCGACAACGGCATGGTCCATGGCTGCCAGCAGGGGATTGTAGTATTCGCGCACGTTGAGCAAACCGACGGGTTTTTCGTGCGCACCGGTCTGCGCCCAGGTGACGGTTTCAAAGAGCTCATCCCACGTGCCGAAACCACCGGGCAGCGCAATATATCCATCTGCGAGTTCATGCATGCGGGCTTTGCGTCCGTGCATATCAGGGGCGACATCCATGCGTGCCAGGCCGGTATGTGCCAGCGCGGCGGTGTTCATGGAAGGGATGATAATGCCGATCACCTCCCCGCCCGCTTCGACTGCGCCATTGGCCACCTCGCCCATCAAGCCGGTTTTCCCGCCGCCATACACCAGGCGAATTCCCTTCCCGGCCAGCAGTTTTCCCAATTGGTACGCGGCAGTCTTATAGTCTGCATGAACTGAGTCAGAAGACCCGCAAAAGACACAAATTGATTTCATCATTCACTCATCCCTTCTTTTCAGAATCATTTTCACAACTTTATCACAAAAAGCACCCTGGTTTTCTTGATCTCAAAAAATGCCTTGGCGGGGAAACAGTCATCAACTGAAAACGGTTCACCCATTGAGACAGGAATTATTGCGGCACGTCTGCCCTACCGCTGAATTTTATTCAACGCGTCCCGATACTCCATCGCGAACTGCTTCGCCGCTTCAACCGGTTTGTCACTACTCCCAATGGTCTTGACACACGCCGAACCGACAATAACTCCATCGGCCAGCGCGCCAACCTGCCTGGCTTGTTCGGGCGTGCCAATTCCAAAACCAACGCACACGGGCGCCGGCGTATGCTGCCGTACACGGGTGATCAAATCTCCGAGGCCGTCTGAAATGGCAGTGCGTGCGCCGGTCACCCCGGTCACCGAGACAAGATAGATAAATCCCTTTGCATTGCGGGCAATGGATTCCATGCGTTCATTCGGAGATGTCGGCGCGAGCATTTGGATCAACGGCATATCGCCATTGATGGATTGAAACTCCCCCGCTTCCTCCAATGGCAGATCGGGGATGATAAATCCATCCGCACCCGCCTGGCGTGCATCGCAGATAAATTTCTCCAGCCCGTATGCCAGCATGGGATTGAAGTAACCCATCAGGATCAGGGGTATGGTCACACCCCGCCTGCGTAATTCCGCAACTGCCGCGAGTGACTTCCTGACCGAGATCCCTTTTTCAAGCGCGATCTGTGTAGCTTGCTGAATTACCGGCCCGTCTGCCAGCGGGTCAGAGAAGGATAAGCCTGCTTCAATTAGATCTGCGCCATTTTTTGCAAGGGCTTCAATGATGTCGATCGAGGTTTCCAGGTCAGGATAGCCCAGGGGGAAGTAGGGCATGAAGATGGGTTTGTTTTTAAAGGCGTTTTCGATTCGGTTCATAATGATTCCTTTTACAAGAACTGATGAAATGAAAAGCGATCCGAACATGGGCGGTATCTCTGCATAGCCCGCCATTGTCCGGGGATGCTCCACCACCGGCATATTTATAAAGTTCCCAATTCCTTGATCACCGTATTCAAGTCTTTGTCCCCCCGTCCCGATAAATTGACGAGGATCATCTGGTCCTTCCTCATGGTCGGCGCACGCTTAATGACTTCCGCCACAGCATGGGAGGACTCCAACGCAGGGATGATGCCCTCCGTATGGCACAAGGTTTGGAAGGCGTTCAGGGCCTCCTCATCCGTTGCGGAGGTATAGAAGGCACGTTCATTGTCTCTCATCATCGCGTGTTCGGGACCGACTGCGGCATAATCCAGTCCGGCTGAAACGGAGTGGGTTTCGGCGATCTGACCGTCTTCATCCTGAAGGACATAGGTGCGTGTTCCATGAATAACACCCACCCGTGCCCTGGCTGCGTCGCCAAATCTTGCGGCGTGTTTGCCCGAAGCGATGCCGCTCCCGCCTGCTTCGACACCGATCAATTCCACGCCGCTGTCTTTGACAAATCCGCTGAAGATGCCGATGGCATTTGAACCACCGCCGACACAGGCGATGACCGTATCAGGGAGGCGTCCGGCATCCATCATCATTTGTTCACGGGCTTCCCGTCCGATCACAGACTGGAATTCACGCACGATCGTCGGGTATGGGTGCGGACCCAGCGCAGAACCCAGCAGGTAATGGGTATCGCGTACATTCGTCACCCAATCGCGGATGGCTTCGTTGATGGCATCCTTCAAAGTCTGTGTGCCTGAGGTCACAGGGCGAACCTCCGCACCAAGCAGCTTCATGCGAAAAACGTTCGGCTCCTGCCGCGCAATATCCACCACGCCCATGTAAACCACGCATTCAAGTCCAAGCAGGGCAGCGACTGTTGCCGATGCAACACCATGCTGCCCCGCGCCAGTCTCCGCAACCACGCGCTTCTTTCCCATTCGTTTCACGAGCAGCGCCTGCCCAAGCGCGTTATTGATCTTATGGGCGCCCGTATGCGCCAGGTCTTCACGCTTCAAATAGATCTGGGCGCCGCCCAGTTTTTCAGACAATCGTTTTGCATGCGTCAGCGGCGTGGGACGCCCAACAAACGACGCCATTAACCCATCAAACTCTTTGTTGAAGGCCGGGTCACTCCGCGCGGATACGAACTCGCGCTCCAATTCGATCAATGCGGGCATCAGTGTTTCGGGGACGAATTGTCCGCCATAGGGACCGAATTTATGGGGTAATAAGGTTGACATGATTCTCTCCTTGTCTGGCGCTGGACTACGGACCATGAGGGTCTATCGTCCACCGTCAAAGGTCTGTTGAACGGCTCGTACAAAAGCGGACATCCGGTGCGCATCTTTCACGCCTGGAGCTGATTCAACCCCGGAGGCAACATCCACACCCCAGGGTCTGACCTGCCGAATGGCGTCCGCGACATTTTCGGGGGTTAAACCGCCAGCCAGCAGGAGCGGATATTTCGCCGCTACCACCGCCGCGGCTGACCAATCCGCTGTGATACCGCTGCCGCCATAAACTCCTTTGACAGCGGCATCCATCAACATTGCCGGGGCTTCGTTTCGTACATGGCCCCCAATATCCACTGGGATTCCGCGAAAGGCTCGGAACACATTCGGTGCAAGTTGGGCAAACATCTCCGGCGTTTCATCTCCGTGAAGTTGAGCCAGGTCCAGCAGACAGGTGTCAAGGATATCCTTCACTGCTTCAACCGGAGAATTAACGAATACACCTACAAGTTTGATGCGTGGATGTGTTTTCTTCAGGACTGCGGTTATTTCTGCACAAATTTCCTTCTCAACATAACGCACGCTTCCTGGATGGAAGTTGAATCCAAGATAATCGGCTCCCGCGTCAATGGCGGCCAGTGCGTCTTTTAATGTTTTGATCCCGCAGATTTTTACAATGACCATGGTTTTAATGATCCCAACTTTCAAATGTCAATACCTGCCAACTCTCTCACTTTGGCAGGTATATCCCCGGAGGTAACCAACGCCTCTCCCACCAGGATCGCGTCCACGTTGGCCTGGGCCAATCGCTCCACATCGGCAGCAGTGAATATCCCGCTTTCGGCGACAACCATGACATCATCTGGGATCATGGGTCGCAGGCGTTCGGTGGTGGCAAGTGTGACTTCAAAGGTGGCAAGGTTGCGGTTATTGATCCCGATCAAGCGGATGCCGGGAATGGCGAGGGCGCGCTCAGTTTCGGCTTCATCGTGTACTTCAACCAGGGCTGTTAATCCGAGGCTGAGGGCGCAGGCATGCAGCTCTGCAAACCGCCATTTGTCAGGCAGTGCGGCGGCGATCAGGAGAATGGCATCTGCTCCGCTGGCTCTCGCTTCATGGATTTGGGTTTCGTCAATGATGAAGTCTTTGCGGAGCAATGGGATCGCCGCGTCCATACCGCCGCGATCTGCTTGTGGCGGCAGGTTCCGCAGCTCTCGCAGGGTATCAAGCGTACCCAGAAAGAATTTTTCATCGGTCAGAACAGAAATGGCGGAGGCTCCGTTTTGGATGTAGAGGTCTGCCACTTGAAGGAGGTCAAGGTGCGGGGCGAGCATCCCTTTGGAAGGTGAGGCACGCTTGAGTTCAGCGATCAGGCGCGGGCGGAGTCTGCCGCGGCGCGATATTGCAGAAAGAAAATCTCTGGGCGCAGGCGAAGACTCTGCGGCGCGGCGCAGTTCCACAGCGTCGAGTGCTGCAATTTCCAATTTCTTTTGTTCGAGGATCTTTTCCAGGATATTCATTGGCGTGTAAATTCAACCAGTGCGTTAAGTTTGGCAAGGGCATTACCACTGTCAAGAGAGTCTCTGGCTTCTGCCAGCGCAAATTTGAAATCACCTGTTTCAGCGGCGAGGGCGGCGGCCGTGTTGAGCAGGACAGCGTCACGGCGGGCACCCTGCAGCTTGCCTGAGAGCAGGTCCCTCATCATCACAGCAGATTCGTCGGGGGTGCCTCCGCGCAGATCCTGGACCGTGGCGGGAGCAAGACCGAGATCGGCAGGGTCGAGGTCATAGGTTTCGACGGCACCGTTCCTGAGGTGGCTGACACGATTGACTCCCGTGGGGTTGAGTTCGTCCAGACCGTTCGCGCCGTGAATGACCAGCGCGGCTTTGGAACCGAGTTCATTAAGCACGTGCGCAAGCGGCTCCGTGAGTCTGGCATCGAAGACACCCGTGAGTTGAATGTTCGCGCCCGCAGGGTTGGTGAGCGGACCGAGGATGTTGAAGATGGTGCGCTGACCGATCTCCTTGCGCGGACCTACGGCATATTTCATGGCGGGATGGAACTTGGGTGCGAACATAAATCCAATGCCAACCTGCTGAATGGCCTTGGCAACCTGGTCGGGTGTCAAATCAAGATTAACCCCCAGGGCAGAGAGCACGTCGGCACTGCCGCATTGCGATGAGGCGGCACGGTTACCGTGCTTGGCTACCCTGCGTCCCGTACCTGCCAGGATGAAGGCGGCGGCGGTGGAGATGTTGAAGGTGTGCGCGCCATCGCCGCCTGTACCGACAATGTCATAAATGGATCCAGCAGTATCCAGTTTGACCTTGACCGCCACGGCACGCATCGCACGCACAGAACCCGTGATCTCGGGGATGGTCTCGCCTTTCATGCGCAGCGCGACAAGATACGCGCCGATCTGCGCTTGCGTGGCTTGACCCGTCATGATGATGTTCATCGCGTCTTCCGCTTCGGTTGAGGTCAGGTCGGTGCGGTTGATGGCTTTAGCAATGAACGGCTTGAGCAGAATGGGTTCGGCCGGCGGCGGCGGGGCGATCTTAATGTCGAGGAAATTCTTGAGCAGGTGCTTGCCGTGTTCGGTCAGGATCGATTCGGGATGGAACTGCACACCGTAGGTCGGGTGCTGGCGGTGTTTGAGTCCCATGATCTCGCCATCATCGGTCCTGGCGATGATTTCCAGTTCAGACGGGACAGGTTCGTATACGACAAGCGAGTGATAGCGCATGGCTTCAAAGGGAGTCGGGATGTCTTTAAAGATCCCCTGTCCATTGTGCGTGACGGGTGATGTCTTGCCGTGCATCAGTTGTGGAGCGCGGTCAACCCTGCCGCCGTACACTGCACCAAGGCATTGATGCCCAAGGCAGACACCAAGCACAGGAACTTTGCCCGTGAAGTATTTGACCGCCTCCGCAGAAACGCCGCCGTCTTTGATGGGTTCGCCGGGTCCGGGTGAGATGACGAGATGGTCAGGTTTGAGGACGATCAATTGGTTGAGGGTGATCTGGTCATTCCGGTATACACGTATATCCGCACCAAGTTCTCCAAAGTATTGGACAAGGTTGTATGTAAAGGAGTCGTAGTTGTCTATGAGGACTAGCATGGGTTCTCCAATGGGATGAAGGTTAAAGAAAAATTCAGAATGCGGAAGGCGGTCATCTGCCTCCTGCTTTCGGGTTTCTTGTTATTCATCAAATTCTCCGAAAATATCGATTTCATCAGTGAAGAGGTCAAGGGAATATGACAGGCCAGTGGCGTCGCGAACAAGTTCCATGGTCTGTCTGGCTTCGGCTTGCATGCGGCGGATCCCGCTGGCGAGGATGTCACGGGGCAGGGTGGGATGGGCTGCATAGTAGGCGCGTTTTTCGCGGATGGGTTCAAGGAAGTTGTTGATGGCGAGCGCAAGCTTTTCCTTGACTTCCACATCCCCCACCTGCCCTTTGCGATAGCGTTCCTTCAGATCATCCACTTCAGCGTAGGAGGGGTTGAAGGCATCGTGATAGATGAAAACGGGATTGCCCTCCACGGTGCCAGGGTCAGTGGCGCGCAGACGTTTCGGGTCGGTGTACATGCCCATCACTTTTTGCCTGACGGTTTCAGCGTTGTCAGAGAGGTAGATGGCATTGCCGAGGGATTTGCTCATTTTGTTTTGTCCGTCCGTACCGATCAGGAGCGGAACATCACCAATTATGGATTCGGGCTCCGGGAAGACTTCGCCGTAGAGATTGTTAAACTTCCGCGCCATTTCACGGGCTAGTTCGACATGGGATTGGTTGTCGCGCCCCACGGGGACAGCCTGCGCGCGCGGGAGGAGAATATCCACAGCCTGCAAAACCGGATAACCGAGCAAACCAAAAGGCATGGAATCCATCTTGGCATCGCGGGCCATATCTTTGAGGGTGGGCATGCGTTCAAGGCGCGGGACGGTGACAAGCATTTCAAAGAGCAGATTCAACTGATAGGTCTCAGGCACGGCAGACTGCACAAAGATGGTACTGACAGCCGGGTCAATGCCCACAGCGAGATAGTCCAGCACGATGTCGCGGATGTAGGCGGGAATATCCTTGATGTATTCGCGTTCAGGCCGGGTGGTCAGCGTGTGCAGATCGGCGATGATGAAGAAGGATTCATATTGATTTTGCAGCCGCACGCGGTTGGCAAGCGAGCCGACGTAATGTCCAAGGTGCAGGCGTCCTGTCGGGCGGTCACCTGTCAGCAGACGGGGTTTTTGAAATTGTGTCATGGGTCGGGTTCCTTTCAAAATTAAAAAATGAATGATCAAGAAAGCTGGCAAATGGAGAGGCTTTTATCCTTCATGGTCATCCACGATTCTCCGCCGCATCAATGGCTCTCAACATCGCGGATGCCTTATTTACAGTTTCCTGATACTCAGTGGTGGGGTTTGAATCTGCGACAATACCTGCGCCCGCCTGGACGCTGACCGAGTTTCCGTAGCCCACCATGGTGCGGATGGCAAGGCAGGTATCCATGGCACCGTCAAAGCCGAAGTAGCCGATCATGCCGGCATATGCGCCACGCGAATCGGGCTCAAGATCGGCGATGATCTCCATGGCGCGGACCTTTGGCGCGCCGCTGACCGTCCCTGCCGGGAAGGAGGCTCGCACCAGATCGAAGGCGGTCAGGTCGGGTTTCAATTTCCCTTCAACGTGCGAAACAATATGCATGACATGTGAATATTTCTCGATCGTGAAAAAGTCCGAGACTTTCACCGTGCCGTATTCGCAGACACGCCCGAGATCGTTGCGCCCCAGGTCCACCAGCATCACATGCTCGGCACGTTCCTTGGGGTCGGCGAGCAGGTCCTGGGCCAGCAAGGCATCCGCGCTTGGATCTGCTCCCCGGGGACGGGTCCCGGCAATTGGTCGGAGCGAAGCCGTGTTCCCCTCAAGGCGTACGAACATCTCAGGCGAAGACCCCACCAGATAAAGCGGCTCCCCATCCACCAGTCCAAAATCAAAAAAGAACATGTACGGCGACGGATTGAGCCGCCGCACGGCGCGATAGACATCGAAGGATTCGACCTCCGTCTCACGGGTGAAGCGCTGCGAAAGCACCACCTGAAAAATGTCGCCCGCGGCGATATGCTCCTTGGCTGTCAGCACCATATCTTCAAATTTCTCCTGCGCCAGGTTAGATTTGATCTCGGACGGTTTGATGTTGACTCTGGGCGCGGGCGGAAGCGGTTGTTGAATACGAGCCTCGATCGCATCGAGTTTGCGGTGGGCAGCGGTCGTATCGCCGTCAAAAACATTGGCGATCAGGAAGATACTGCGGCGGGCATGGTCGAAGGCCACGATGGTATCGGCCAGAAGATACATGCCGTCAGGAATACCGGCTGTGAGCGTGGTGGAAGCGGCGCGCATGCTGGACTGCAGTGTCGGTTCAAAAAACCGAACCGACTCATACCCGAGATAACCCACCAACCCGCCGGTGAAGCGCGGCGCATTCGGCAGGCGTATGGCGGGGAAGCGCTCCATTTCCTCCTGCAAAAAACGGGTCGGGTCGCCCTCGTATTGCATGATACGTGTTCCATACTTATCTGTAATTTGGATCCCGCCATTGCGCAGGATGTACTGTGCCTGGGGCTGTATCCCGATGAACGAGTAGCGCGCGATCCGCTCGCCGCCCTCAACGGATTCCAGGAGGAAGGAGGCCCCGTCACCGCACAGTTTAAGATACAGGCTGACTGGGGTCTCCAGATCAGCAGGGACTTCGCGCAGGATGGTTTTGACCTGGGTTGATTCGAGCAACATGATGACTCCTTTTTTTGAGCCGTCAGGACTTGTATTTTCCTGGCGGTAAATATTTGGCGCGCTGAAATTAAATATCCCCTCCGTCCAATTGGGACGAGAGGGGAGTCTCGTGGTGCCACCCAGGTTAAACGCGTTGCTTTAACAAAAATTTCCCTGTGTGATGCAACAGGGAAAGGAAGCCAGCGTCACTCTTTCAGGTACGCCGCAAGTCTGCGGTTATACCCTTGCCCTATAACGGGAGCTCCCGAATTGGGTTACTTGTGCATCAATGTCGTTCAGCACGTTTACCCGCTCAACTCGAAGGTCCATTCCACTTCTGCGCTTTTGCCTCGCTTTCAGAACTTCTGCCCGGCTCTCTGGAAATCGCTTTTAAGTGTACTCGTCCTCGTCAGCGTTTTTATATTTGTTGGGCGGTATTCTATGCCGGAGGCGGGGATGTGTCAAGAGGTAAATGACCCGGATTCTACAGATGCTCAGTTTTCCAAAAATGGAACATCCCCCGATCACATTTCACTGCGATCGGGGGATGTTGTGTGGAAGGGATTCGAAGGGCTTACTTGATGCCGTAGGTGATGTTGACAGAGACGGAGATCGTCAACTGACCCGGCTGGATGGCTACAGCACTCTCTGCCGCGTACCCGCCGCCACCGCCCTTGCCGTCAAATACAGGGTATGGGCTGTTGTCATAGAAACTGATATTCTGGATCTCGCCCAGGGTAATGCCGGCGGCGTCAGCTAATTCCTGCGCCTGAACTTTGGCATTTTCCACTGCCTTGGTGCGGGCTTCCTTCACAGCATCGGTCTTGTCAGCCACATCGAATTGAATGCTGTTGATGCTGTTCGCGCCCGCGGCGATGGTATCGTCGAGCAGGTCACCCAGCCCATCAAGATCGCGCACGGTGACATAGACGGTGTTGTCCACCATGTAGGTAGAACCGGTCGCAACGCCTTCGGGGCTGTACTGTTGTGTGGGCCAGATGCTGAAGTTGGTGGTCCGCAGGTCTTTCTCTTCCACGCCCGCCTTTTTGAGCGCATCCAGAACGGCATTGGTCTGCGCCTTGTTCGCTGATACAACTTCCGAGGCGGTGGGGCCTTCGCTGTGTACGCCAATGTATATGTAGGCAATATCAGGGGTCAGGTTGGTGGAGCCGAGGCCATTGACATTTAATGTACGGGTAATGGGCTGTGCCTCCTGATTAATGGTGGTTGGTCCACAGGCGCTCAGGATAAGGGCAAAAGCCAGTACTGCAAAAACTAGGATCTTTGTACGCATTTTTATATCTCCTTGGTATGATATTCTTTATTACAGACGACCGGGTTCATAAAAAGTTCCCGGAACCATACTTGTATTTTAGCCTGATTACGACTAAAATTTTGCACAAATGTTCTAGTTCGTCATTGTCAGGGCAGGTGCACTGTTGCAATGGCGGGTGGTGAGAATGCCAATAGATTATCAGCAAATATTTACCCGCATCAAAGAGATCGGCGCCGGCGCGCGTCAGAAAAAAATAACACTGGATGAACTCCGCGCCAAAGCTCAGAGCTGGCTTGCGCTGTATTCAGCTGACCTGGACCTGCTGCGCTCCAGGGTGGAAGCTGCCAGACAGGCGGACCCCAATACACGCTGCGCCTCCCCGCTTAATGAGTCCCTGGATTCACACATCCCGCCGCCTGCCTCTGCCGCCCCGGCGACCTTGATCGCTGCTGACGGTTCGCAGATCGCTCCAGACAGGCATGCCGCGCTTCAATATTACGTGATCAACGTCGGGGCAATTGCCATGCAGGCCGGCTCGGGTAACGCGCCGGATATTTTTACAGACACAGAACTTTACATGCTTGATGAATTTGAAGATAATTTTTTAAGTGACAGTCAGGTTGCATTGCAGCGTGATGTTGCCGAACGCAAAAAATTATTGGAAGTTGCGAACCATTATTCAGGGACGGTGATCGCTCTTACGGAAGGACAGCTGGAACTGTGGGGCGCCATGGATCACGAGAACGCCAGAGACTTTGAGAAAAGTCTGCAGGATTATCTGGATGTGCTCAAGGAAATGCAAAAGCAACAAGTGATCACCTCCGGGTATGTGGATAAACCCGGCGCAAACTGGGTGGTCAGGTTATTGGAAATTACAACCTTGCCGCAGAACGAGTTGGGCGATCTTAAAAAACATCATCCATTGCGCGGAGTGACCGACCTGTGGCTGTTTGAGCAGCTATTGGGAAAACATGAAAGGTCCTGCGTATTTGCCCTGCAATCGAAATCGACGGAAATATATAAAGACTCGCTGTCCATTCATTTCTTTTATCTTAACGCGGGCGATGAGATAAAACCAAAGATCGCGCGGGTTGACATTCCCTGGTGGGTGGCAAATGATCAGGAAGCATTGAACCGGCTGCACTGTGCTTTAATTGAGCAGGCAAAAATAATGGGGAACGCGCCTTTTCCATACCTGCTGCACAGGGCGCATGAGATAGCGGTTGTCAGCCATAGGGAAAAAGAGGAAATTGATCAAATGCTTGCCCTTGCCATTAGAAACAACGGCGGAGAAGTGGGCGACGTTTCAGGAAAACAAACTGCCAAAAATTTGCCGGGTAGAACACGGCGGTAATGTCGTTGCGCAGAGGGAGTTTTTTTTAACGGACCCTGCGCCCTCGCCATGACATCATGGAGAATATATGGACCAACAGATCGAGATCGGACGTTTATTACGAGCAGGGACGACAGGCTTTACTGCGGGCTGCCACGTATCCCAATTGACCGTACCCGCCTTTGGCGCATTGGTGCGCGCGCCCCTGGGCG
>JAIFNG010000160.1 GCA_020047815.1 Anaerolinea sp. | reverse complement strand
CCCAATGGTCAGCCCCGCCGTGGGTTGGATGTGTCCCGCGCGAAGGAGTTATTCGGCTGGGGCGCACAGGTTCCTTTTGAAGAAGGCATGAAGCGCACGATCGAGTGGTTTAAAGAGAATAGAGATAAGATACGCTGATAAATGACCAATTACGAATTATATAATTCGCAATTGGTCATTGGTAGATATGCAAATGACAGAACTTATCAAGTACGAACCCCATACGGTTTATATCAAGCCATCCAAGGGACTTGCAGCATTAAATCTGCGCGACCTGTGGATTTACCGTGAACTGATCTTCTTTATGGTGTGGCGTGATGTAAAAGTAAAGTACAAACAAACACTGCTGGGTATGGCATGGGCAGTCATCCAACCATTGATGACCATGCTGATTTTTACTTTCCTTTTTGGCAAAGTGGCAAAACTTCCCACTGAGGGCATTCCCTACCCTGTCTTTTCATTTACCGCTCTCCTGCCTTGGGGCTTGTTCGTTACAGCGCTGAATCAGGGGAGCCGCTCTCTTGTGGCACATAATAACATGGTGACAAAGATTTACTTCCCGCGCCTTATCCTTCCAATGTCTTCGGTCTTTGCGGGTCTGGTGGATTTTGCCATCGCCTTCGTCATCCTTGTTGGTCTGATGTTCTACTATCAAGTCACACCCGCCTGGAATTTACTCTGGACGCTTCCACTTTTCCTCCTGCTTGCCATAGTGACCGCACTTGGCGTGGCGCTCTGGCTTTCGGCGATCAATGTCCAGTATCGGGATGTAAATCAAGCCCTCCCGTTTTTGACTCAATTTTGGCTGTTTGCCACACCTGTTGCATATTCCGCCTCGGTGATTTCAGAAAAATGGCAGATCGCATATTCGATGAATCCGATGGCAGGTGTTGTCAATGGGTTCCGCTGGGCATTGCTTGGTACCGGAAACGGACCTGACATTACCCTATGGGTTTCGGTTGGCATTTCAATTTTTATATTTATCTCCGGGCTTTTCTACTTCCGCAGCATGGAAAAGACCTTTGCAGATACGATATAGTATATGTTTAGCGAGGAGCAGTTACTTTCATTGCAACACGTCAATTCTTGGGTGTTTAAGAGATTGCCTCACCGGCACTGTAACACCTTTGTCCTGACAGGTGGAACCAGGGAACGCCTTGTGGTTCAAGTATTGGGTGGAAGAACGCCGCACTCACGCATTGAAATTTGAGAAATTTATGACTACAGCAATAAGTGTAAAAAACATTGGCAAGCAATATAAGATTGGCGCGGCGGAGACGAAGTTTCGCTATAACATGCTCCGTGATGTGATTGTGGATACGGTCTCTGCGCCTATTCGTCTGGCGAAAGCAATGATTGGCAAATCCGACCGCCGGATGAACCAGAACTTTGTCTGGGCGTTAAAGGATGTTTCCTTCGATCTTGAAGAGGGCAAGGTCCTCGGGATTGTGGGACGCAACGGTGCGGGTAAGAGCACCCTGCTTAAGATTCTCTCCCGTGTGACCGAACCGACCACAGGCACCGTTTCTGTGCGTGGGCGCGTCGGCTCGCTGCTCGAGGTTGGCACGGGCTTTCATCCCGAATTGACAGGGCGCGAGAATATTTATATGAACGGCGCAATCCTTGGCATGAGGCGCTCCGAGATTGATTCCAAGTTTGATGAGATCGTGGATTTTTCCGAAGTTACTCAATATATTGATACGCCTGTCAAACGCTATTCGTCGGGTATGTATCTGCGTCTGGCATTTGCTGTGGCTGCGCACCTCGAACCTGAAATTCTGGTTGTGGATGAAGTGTTGGCCGTGGGTGATGCTGAGTTTCAGAGGAAATGCCTCGGCAAGATGGGCGATGTGGCGCAGCAGGGGCGCACCGTGTTGTTCGTTAGCCATAACATGTCGGCGATTTTAAGATTGACGCAGGAAGCCATTGTTTTGAATAAAGGTCAACTCATCATGCGCGCACCTTCGCAGGAGGCGGTGGATTTTTATCTATCATCAGGACAATCACAGGCGGGTGAACGCGCATGGAGTGCGGATGATATCCCGGTATCGAGTCTGCCTTTTACGCCGGTCAGTTTGAAGGTCAAGGAGAGAAGTGGTAAGGTGGTGGATACTGTCCGCTCCACCGAGCCAGTCATTGTTGAGTTCGAGTACAGGATTAATTCTCCTGTTACCGGGTTGCGCGTGGGACTTTACATTAGCACCATGCGTGGTGAATATGTCTTTACATCATTCGATACCGACAGCCCCGATCTCTACGAAAAATTTGACTCGCGTACTGCGGGTCGCTACATCAGTCGCGCAGAAATTCCCGCAGATATTTTCAACGAAGGTCGTTATAGTGTTGGTGTGAATGCGAGTTCATTTGGCGTGCGTCGTTATTTTATGGATGAAAACGCACTTGCCTTTAATGTGGATATTTCTGGCGCACCTGGCACACAATGGGGTGAACCGCGTGTTGGTCCGGTCCGTCCACGACTGGATTGGAAGATCGAAAAACTGGATTAAGAACAGACCTTGCAGGTTTTTATTACATGTCAGATCCTGGAATAGTTATGTCTAACAAAAACACCCTCCGAGAATTTTTAGGCGATCTGCCTTTTACTGCTGAAATTGACTGGCTGTTCCGGCAAAGGAATCGCGCCCGTAAAGACCATTACAATCTTTCGCACCTGAAAGAATCATTGCCTGCGGCGCGGGCTGTTGTTGAGCCATTTGCAAATCATGCGCACCATGGCAAGAAAGTATTATTTTTTGCCACGCTTCATTACTGGGTGGAACAATCTGCTTATCTTGGTTTGGTGCTTGCAGGCATGGGACATGATGTCACACTCTTGACCCTGCCCTATGCAGAATGGCACAAGGAAAAGGATAAATTTACACAGCGACAACGCGTAATTCACACAAAAGATGTGTTGGCGTCGTTGTCCCCCTTGATCAAACACGCTTCCATGTCGGATTTAAATCCCATGATCTCCCTCCCTGAAAAAATCCGGGTTGATATAAAAGAAGTCTCCCTGTGGGATGTTCAATACACCTTGATGCGCGAAGAAGTGGATATGAATGATCCATCCGACCGCGCCTTGTATGACTTGCGGATCCGGCGTAACACCTTTGCGGCCAAAGCTGCGCTTGAGTGGATGCAGTCCAACAAACCTGATGTCGTACTCATCCCCAATGGTTTGATCCTGGAAATGGGGATTGTCTTTCGCGTGGCGCGCTACTTGGATATTGACAGTGTGACCTATGAGTTTAACGATCAGCGCGAACAAATCTGGCTGGCGCAGAATTCATCCATTATGCAGCAGGAAACAGATTACCTTGTGGATGCACGCTGCCATTTACCAATTACCGATTCCATGTTCGAGCGTGTCGCAGACCTTGAAAATGCGCGTCGCGGTGCTCGTGTATGGGGTAAATCCAAACGCCTGTGGCAGTATGTCTCATCACAGGGCGCAGCGGAAACCCGCAAGATGCTCAACCTTGATGACCGCCCCGTTGTCATGCTCGCTGCAAACGTATTAGGGGATAGCCTCACCCTCGGGCGCGATATCTTTGCGTCTTCAATGACCGAATGGATCACCCGGACCGTCCAATACTTTGCCAATAGGCCTGATGTGCAACTGGTCATCCGCGTTCATCCAGGCGAGAAACTTGTACCGCAGGCCAAATCCATGGGAACTGTTGTGCGCGAAGCATTGAAAGAACTACCTGACCATATCCATGTCATTGGCGCACTGGATAAGATCAATACCTACGATTTGATCGAGGTTGCCGATGTCGGTCTGGCATACACCACCACCGTCGGACTCGAAACTGCCATGAATGGACGCCCAGTCATCTCCTGCGGACAAACCCACTATCGTGGGCGTGGTATCACCATTGACCCAAACACATGGGACGAATACTATGCAGTACTCGAAAATACTCTGGGCGATATCCCTGCTCACCAGTTGACTGAAAAACAAACTGAATTTGCCTGGAATTATGCCTACCGTTTCTTTTTTGAATATCCCCGCCCCTTCCCATGGCGTTTGATGAACTTCTGGGATGATCTCGAAGCCTGGCCGCTGGAGAAGGTCTTAAGCGACGAAGGCATGGCACAATTTAAAGATACATTTGATTTTTTGGTAAACGAACCTTTTACGTGGAAATGATACTTCATAACTCGGGCATTCTTGTTTCCCCTGGCACCGCTCATCATTACATGGATAAACAGAGATCTAAATGACCAACGACACAAAACGAAAAGTACGTGAATTTTATGATGAGATCGGATGGCAACAGGAGGATGACGGGAATTATCAAAATGCCCGTTATGAAGACCTGCGTCCCGTCTCGTCTGAATACATTCATAAGACACGTCTGCGTGTGATGAATGGGCTCATTCCAACAGGCGGGTTATTTTTGGATGCAGGTTCCGGTCCTGTGCAGTATGACGAATACAAAGTTTATTCCCAGGGATACCAGAAGCGCATCTGCCTGGATATTTCGATCCAGGCCTTGCGTGAAGCACGAACCCGAATTGGAGATCATGGGTTGTTTGTCGTTGGTGATTTGGCAAACCTGCCCTTTAAAAAAGATTCCTTTGATGGCGCAGTCTCCATGCATGCGATTCATCACCTGGTGTTGACAGAACACCCGCGTGCCTACTGTGAAATCCATCGTGTACTGTCAGACGGACGAACTGCCGCCATTGTCAACGGATGGCATGAACCTTTGCTGAGCCGCATGGCGGAACCATTGATAGGTCTCATGCGTAAACTCTCAGGCCGTTCTGCAAAGAAGAAGAAAGAATGGCTGAATGAAGAAGATGCCACAGGGACATTTGTCCAAAAAATGACACCCGAATGGCTCAAACGTGAGATCGGATCCAAAATGTCCATCGAGATCAAACCTTGGCGTAGTGTCAGCACACGTGTCCTGCGATGGTTCGTTCGTCCCTTTGGCGGGCGTGTGTTTTTGAAATTTGTCTTTTGGCTCGAAGGAGTCTTTCCGAAGTTCTTTGCCGAAAATGGACAATATCCGTTAATTGTAATTAAAAAATAATATGCAAAGATTTACAGATCAGCAGTATCTCATAAAAGACCAATATAAAGATTCATCCAACCTTGAGTCTCGAATTGTGCTCCACCAGAGGTTTAGTACGAATCCACAGGGGTGGTTTAATTGGGTTTTTGATACACTGGTTAAATTGCCTGCTGCGGCAAATGTTTTGGAATTGGGCTGCGGTTCTGCCGAGATGTGGAGGGTGTGTGCAAGCCGAATCCCTGCTGATTGGGTTATCACTCTTACGGATATTTCGGATGGTATGCTGGATGCTGCGTGGAGGAGTCTGGTTCCGCTGGGACGCGGTTTCAAGTTTGAGCAAATGAATGCTCAGTCCATTCCGTATGGTGAGAAAACATTTGATGCGGTTATTGCCAATCATATGCTTTTTCATGTGCCAGACCGCAAAAAATCATTGAATGAGATCAAGCGTGTCCTTAAGGATGATGGCAGATTGATTGCGACAACAGTGGGCAGGGACCATATGCAGCAAATGTATCAATGGTTGAAACGCATAAATACCAATGAGCGCCCTGATATGTTTATTAATCCTTTTACTCTTGAAAATGGACCTGAGCAGTTGCAGGAAATATTCTCTCAAGTGAAAAGATCACAGTATCTTGACAATCTGCATATCACTGAAATTAATCCGCTGATTGCTTATATCCGTTCCTCGATCGGGGTGACGGATCTGTCGGAAGAAAAGCTTGAAGAATTAATAAAAGAATTATCCGTAGTTCTTAAAAAAGAAGGCAAAATTTTCATCACAAAAGACTCTGGCATGTTTGAAGCCTCGAAATAGGAGAAATTATTATGAAATGGAATGACCAGGTTGTATTAGTTACTGGTGGAACGGGGTCGTTCGGCAAGAAATTCATCAAGATATTGCTTGAAGAAAAACAGCCGAAGAAGGTCATTGTTTTCAGCCGCGATGAATTGAAACAACACGAAATGCAGGTCGGCGGATACAACCAGGAGAACCTGCGGTATTTTATTGGCGATATTCGCGATCGCGAGCGTCTCGTGCGCGCATTGCACGGTGTGGACATCGTTGTCCATGCTGCTGCGTTGAAGCAGGTCCCAGCCTGTGAATACAATCCAATGGAAGCGATCAAGACCAACATTATGGGTACGGCGAATGTGGTTGAAGCTGCGCTGGATGCTGGAGTAAAAAAAGTATTGATGGTCAGCACCGATAAAGCCGTCAGCCCTGCGAATCTTTACGGAGCTACCAAGCTTGCCGCAGAGAAGTTGACGATTCAAAGTAATGCCTATGCTGGGGGTTCAGCAACCAGATTTTCGTGCGTCCGGTATGGGAATGTTGTCGGCTCACGTGGTTCGATCGTTCCATTATTCCTGAAACAGCGCGCAGGCGGCAGGATCACTGTTACCGATGACCGCATGACCCGCTTTTGGCTTTCCCTGGATCAGGGCGTCCGTTTTGTGATTACCTGTATTGAGCAAATGGAAGGCGGTGAAGTTTTCATCCCCAAGATACCCAGTACAAAAGTTGTTGACCTTGCAAAAGCAATCGCCCCGGATGCCGAGATCAACATCATTGGAATTCGCCCTGGGGAGAAATTGCACGAAATGCTTATTTCGGAAGACGAAGCGCGTCATACCATTGAACTGGAAAAGATGTATGTTGTCCAGCCTGCCGAAGCCACCTGGTTTGGCTATTCATGGAAAGACAAAGGCACAGCGCTGAAGGAAGGGTACTATTATTCCAGCGACAATAATTCAGAATGGCTTGATATTGAGGGTATTAAGAAATATATCGCGCCGTTTGAAGAATTGTTCAAGCAAGGCAAGCTCGAAGGATAAGAGGCCATGGCGCGTATTCTTATTACAGGAGCCAGTGGCTTGCTGGGTCTCAACCTTGTGCAGGAAACAATGAATGAGCATGATGTTCATGTTGTGGATCGCAGCAAATTGGATAACGCGCCATTTAAGATTTTAAAAACGGACTTGTTGAACGCTGGTGCATTGGAATTTGTCCTCGACTCTGCGAAACCCGATTGGCTGATTAATTGCGCCGCCCTTGCTGACCTGGATGTTTGTGAGGATAACCCGCTGCTTGCGCGCCGACTTAACACAGAACTGCCTGCCCAGATGGCGAGGGCTTGTAAAGATCGTGGCATCTCTTTCGTTCACATCTCCACTGATGCAGTTTTCGATGGCGAAAAGGACGGCTTTTATACTGAAGAAGATACCCCCAACCCGCTTGGCGTTTATCCGCAAACAAAATTTAATGGTGAACAGACAGTGCTTTCGGAAAATCCTAAAGCAATTGTGGCACGCGTTAATTTTTACGGCTGGAGTTTAAGTGGTAAAAGAAGTTTGGCAGAATTTTTTTACGAAAACCTCACGCACCAAAAAAGCATAAGCGGTTTTACTGATGTGAAGTTCTGCCCGATGCTGGTCAACGACACGGCACGCCTCCTCATTAAAATGCTTAATAAGCATCTGAGCGGGTTATATCATGTTGTGGGATCGCAGGCGATGAGTAAATACCAGTTTGGGGTTGAAATTGCGCGGAAGTTTGGCTTGAAGGAAAGCGTAATTTCTCCTAAATCCATCAAAACATCAAGCCTGACGGCGCGGCGCTCACACAATCTGTGCTTGTCCACCCAAAAGTTATCCACAGCTCTTGGTGAATCTCTCCCCCAGTTTTCCACAGGTTTGCAGGAATTTTATACACAACTCCAGATGGGTTATCCACAGAAAATTCGTAGTTATCAACTGCTGCGATAGATACTACCCTCGCATAAATCTGGTTATCCACAGCAAAAAACAAGTTATCCACAGGGTTGTCCACAGAAATGGCGAAATAATCAACAGTATTAAGAGATATTTAAAAGCATGAAGGTCAACAACGAAAATTCGAGCGCATACCAAAATCAAAATGTGGTGATGTTATTGATTTTGATTGTTTTTGTTTTGATCTCCTTGGCGCCGTTTGTCTTGTCTTTTATTGATTATGGTTGTTTGCAAACCAGTGTTCTCTCAAAAACGGTTTGTTGTTTTTAATGGTACTTGGCATAAGTCAGATTGTAAAATGCATAGCAATTGCATTGTTCCCGTTATGCCTGGCCGCTCTGTTGATTTATGACTGGCAGGATATAAAAAATCTTTTACTGCGGCAAAAAAATAAAACAATTATATTAATACAGCTGAACTGTTTTACAGCCCATTAAAAGGAGAAGAAATGGAAATAAAATTTGGAAACCGAACAATTGGTTTGAACTGCCCGACTTACTTTATCGCGGATATCGCTGCAAATCATGATGGCGATCTTGAACGGGCGAAGGAGTTGATCCGCCTTGCAAAGGAAGCAGGCGCAGACGCGGCAAAGTTCCAGAATTTCGACGCACCAAAAATCGTTTCAGATTATGGCTTTAAGTCCATGAATGGCGGACAAGTTTCGCACCAGGCAGCATGGAAAAAATCTGTGTTTGAGGTGTATAAAGGCGCATCCATTCCATTTGACTGGTCCATGACCCTGGTGGAGGAATGTAACGAAGCCGGCATTGATTACTTTTCCTCACCATATGATTTTGAAGCAATTGATTTTCTTGATCAATACGTGAAAGTCTACAAGGCGGGCTCCGGTGAAATTGATTGGATCGAAGCCCTGGAACGCATGGCTGCCAAAGGTAAGCCATTCTTTATTGCCACGGGTGCATCTACAATAGGTGAAGTGCAAAAGGCGGTACATGCAATTTTAAAGTTGAACAAGCAACTGGTTTTGATGCAATGTAACACCAACTACACCGCAAGTCCTAAAAACTATGATTATCTTCATTTGAATGTTTTAAAAACGTATGCCACCATGTTCCCTGATGTGATCTTAGGCTTGTCGGACCATACTCATTCGGTTGCTCCCATTCTTGGCGCGGTAACTTTGGGCGCACGCGTGATCGAACGCCACTTTACGGATAGCAATGAGCGTGAAGGTCCCGACCATAAGTTTGCTATGAATCCTGATAACTGGGCAAAGATGGTCGAAGAGACGCGGCTGCTGGAGCGATCACTTGGCAGTCCCGACAAATTTATTGCGGAGAATGAGCAGGATACACAGGTTGTCCAACGTCGTTGTTTGCGCGCTGCTCGCGAAATAAAAGCAGGTGAGACTTTTACCCGCGATATGATCGATGTACTGCGCCCCGCCACTCCAGGTGCGATCAAGCCTGATCAAATTCAAAATGTCATTGGCACAAAGGCGCTGGCAAATATGCCTCTTGGCAAGGAGTTGCGCTGGACAGATTTGGGTTCATAGTTCGCCGGGAAAAAGGCAGGCTTGTTTTGTTCGTGCAAATGAATTTTCGATGACCAGCTTACTGATCGTGCCGGAAATATCATAAGCAATATGTCGGCCGGGTTAGACACTTTTCTCGTCTACAGTACAATCAACGCGGAGGACGACATGCAGGCATTTATCAAACAACCCAAACGAATTCCGCTTTTTCTAAAACTTGGGATTTTACTTTCGGAAAAAATCACGGGCAAGACCATGCTGCCTGCACGGATTTTAGCCTGGTATCCCAAAGCCGCCATTGGCTCAGGCGTGATGGAAGCCCTCGTTGCACATGAAGATGGGAAGATGACTCAACGTATGCTTAAACTCATCCGCATGACCGCTTCGTATGCGGCAGCTTGTCCGTTTTGCGTGGATATGAATTCTTATGAATATCGTGACGTTGGGATTACCGACGAGGAGGCCGAATCTTTGCGCGAAGACTTCGAGCAGGTAAATACTTTCTCCGAGCAGGAGAAACTGGCAATTGCCTACACCCGTGTCATTTCGCAGACGCCGTTGAAATTCCAACCTGATTTGGTGGAACGGGTCAAATCCGTTTTTACCGAGCGTGATTTTGTCATTCTCGCCACTACTGCGGCACAGGTCAATTATTGGGCAAGGTTGATCCAGGCGCTGGGTATTCCACCCGCCGGGTTTGGAGAATGAAGAAAAGGCCTTCAAGCCGGGATGGCTTGAAGGCCTTTTCTGATTTCTAAATGTCCACTAATTTACTTTCCCATCTTCTTCTTCATCGCCTCGGTCAGTGCCGGCACAATTGCAAATAAATCTCCGACAACGCCGTAACGGGCCTGGTTGAAAACGGGCGCATCTGCATCCTTATTGATGGCGACGATGAGTTTCGAGTTTCTCATGCCGACGAGGTGCTGGATCGCGCCAGAAATTCCGCAGGCGATGTACAGGTCGGGCGCGACCACTTTCCCTGTCTGACCAACCTGGTGGGCATAGGTGATGTAGCCGCCGTCCACAGCTGCGCGCGATGCACCGACTGCGCCACCGAGCAGGGCGGCAAGTTCGCCGAGCATTGCAAAACCTTTTTTGGCAGTTTCAGCTTCGTCCAAGCCAAGAGCAGGGTTATTCGAGACACCGCGTCCGCCAGATACGATCACAGCCGCATCGCCAATGTTGACCGCACTTTCGGTCGCAGCATAACCTTGTACAGTGGTTAATGCGTCGATCTTGGCCTCGGCTTTGATGGCTGTGCCTGCCTTGCCTGCTACGCGTTCGGGTTTGGGGAAGGCGCGCGCAGGGATCGTTGCCATGACGGGCTTACCCGAGCAGACGGTCTTCTCCAAAACTTTACCTTCGTAAATGGGGCGGGTGGCGACTAGTTGATCGCCATTCATTTCGAATTTTGCGACATCAGTCAATACGCCCGTGTTTAAATCCACGGCAGACATGGCGGCGAACTCACGGGTTCTCGCAGTCGTCGGGAACAGGATCAAGTCGGGTGCGGCAGAGGTGGCGAGAGCTGTGAGGGTGGAGGCATATGGTTCAGCGCGGTAATCTGCCAACGCAGGATCATCCACAATAACGACTTCATCAGCGCCATATTCAAATGCGGCCTTGGCGATTTCATCTGTATCCGAACCGAAAACCAGGGCAACACATGTACCAAAACTTTTTGCGAGCCCCAATGCTTCCCATGAGGCTGGTTGGACATCGTTTTTGAAATGGTCAATATAGACAAAAGTTTTCATAGAACTTTCTCCGCAAGAATTTTATCGGCGAGTTTGTCGGCGATCTCGGCGGGGCTGTCACCAGTGATCATTTCGACTTTTGTTTCCTGCACAGGTGGGTTCATCAACTCGATGCGGGTGATGACGGGTACGGCAGCTGTGGCGTTGACATCTGCCAGAGACCAGACAGGGATGGTGGCTTTTGACGCTTTGCGGATGCCCATGAATGATGGGTAGCGCGGTTCGCCGATGCTTTGAACCAGGCTGAGGATGGCGGGCATTTTCGCACTGACAGTTTGCCGACCCTCTTCGGTGATTCGGTCAACGGTCACGTTGTCGCCTTCCACCTTGATCTGGCCTACGAACCCCAGCATGGGTAGCCCAAGGACGCGGGCGGTCTGCGCGGGGGTTAGCCCTGCGCCGTTGTCAAGAGTTTGACGTCCGAACATGACCATATCCGCACCGCCGATTTTGTTAATGGCTGCCGCCAGCACGCGCGCCGCACCAACGGTGTCTAATTCGGTGAGCGCAGGGTCGGAAACGAGGACTGCATCATCCGCACCCATGGCGAGCGCGTGTTTGAGCGCGTCCTTTGCGGATTCGGGGCCGATGCACAAGGCCGTTACCGTGCCGCCTAAGGCTTCCCTCTGTTGAAGCGCACCTTCAACCGCGTACTCGTCGAACGGGTTGATGACCAATGGCGCGTCCCCCCATGTTACCTTCCCATCTTCGGCTTTGACTTTTGCTTCCGAGTCAGGTACTTGCTTGATACATGCGATGATTTTCAAGATGCCTCTCCTATTTTGGATTTAAAATTATAGATAGTATGTTTGCAAATGCCACTTTTATTTTCCAGCCATAAAAGCCATTACCACCAAAATATCCGCGCCGATCACAGCCAAAAACCCGACCATGCTGAAAATTTTCTGTTGAGCTTCCCACTGTTTTCGATTCTCCAATCGCTTTAGAAAGAATTCCTTGAATGGATAAAGGGAGGGAGAACGGGTCAGGCTGTTGTAGATATCCTGGTAGTACGAGTCTGTTTTGAACCATAATTTGTACGTGTTCGAGAAGAACAGCCCGCTGAACAGGAGGAATACAAGTGCAAATCCGAACGGGGGCTTATCGAAGTGTGAGAATTTCACTGTCAGCAGGTCCTGGTTGCGATAGGATAAATTACCCTGGTCACTATCGTTCGCACTGTAAGCCAGCGCAAGCGTGATGGAATGGTGGATTATTTAAGTAACGTGAAACTGATCAATTTCCCTGATCGTAGTTCAAATTCGCAAGCGTGTCCGCCCAGGGTGTAGGCTGAAAAGGTGTCGCCGTCTTCGTTGAGTTTGACGCGCGAAAAAGAAGTGCCTGGCTCGGGTTTTTCAGCCTTCCAGATGATCTCCCCAATGCGACTGACCAGGTATAGATTGGTTTCGTTGCGTGGAAATCCGCTGGAATTTTCCAAAACGATGATGCCTGCGTTAATTTGGATCGTTTTTTCAATTTGAGTGTAAAGAGCCACAACATCCATAAGATGTTCCTACTTTTTTATGCTTTTGGTTGGGAAAGTCTGTAATCTTTTTGTGAATATTTGAATTATATCTTAAAAACAATATTGCCAACCGCTCGGTAGGGAAGAGTGAGTGAGGGATTGAGGTTGCGACTTTAATAAGGGATCATGTGCCGCCCGGCAGTGCAAGTACAATGGAGGGCTCACCCTCCATTATTTGGTAAGGGAGGATGTACTCTTCAACGTGACCTGACCTGAATTTGGCAGCGACCTGTTATTTTGCCTCCCATATTTTATATATAACTTTAACAATGCCTGCTGTAACTTATTTCCACCTCCTACATCTATTCAGCAATAAATTATTTTGGAGGTACTGAGATGATGGAAACAAAAGTTCAACCGAAAGTGGTCGTGTTCAGCACGCCAACCTGCTCATATTGCAACATGGCAAAAATCTATCTTCGCGAAAAGGGTATTAAATTTACAGATATTGACGTAAGCCGAGACCAGACTGCTGCGCGCGATATGGTCCGTCGTTCCGGCCAGATGGGTGTACCGGTGATAGACATCGGAGGGAAGATAGTGGTGGGCTTCAACCGTCCGCAAGTTAATGTCTTATTAGGGATTAAATAGGAATGATTAAAATGGCAAAGATCAATATTCAACCACTGGGCACACGTGTGCTCATCCGTCCCCTGGAGCAGGAAGCCAAGACTACTTCCGGGTTATATTTGCCTGAAACAGCCAAAGAAAAATCGCAGACAGGCGAGGTAGTTGCGATCGGTGATGACGAGAGCATTAAGTTGAAAGTCAAGGACAAGGTATTGTTTGCAAAATACAGCGGCACCGAATTCAAATTTGAAAATGTGGACTATATTTTGTTCGAATCAAATGATATTCTTGCCCGCCTGAATTAATAAACCGAAATTTAGTAACTTTCCCTGCGCATACACACTTGTTGTCCTTCCCGCCTGTTTTTGGGAAGGAGCAGGTGAGTATTTACTTACAGCTGCACAAGTTCTGCCTAAATAAAAAGAGCCCGACGCGCCTTTCGAGTTGCGCCGGGCTAGGGGGTGGGATGGTCATCCGTCATCGTTCCTGGACTCCCATGTTGCTGAGTTCATCCGGATCGTATTGGGATACAAACAGATCCGCGCCAGCGAGGACGCTCAATAACAAAACAACCATTCCTGCAAGTATGAACAACATGTCGCAGCTCCTTTCTTTGAGATACGTATAATATAACGAATTTTTCAGAAAAAAGATGCTCCCCTAACAGTACTGTAATGGCTTAAGAATACAATTTTGAAAGGATTACAGGGGGAGGGCTCTGGTATTAAATTTGTTCCTGGCACTCGTCCTCTGGGGCAAATGAGTTGGCTGCGGGTTATTCACCTTCCATGAAAAAGCCGCGCACAAAATCCCCTGTAATTTAGTAGAATACAGCCCATGCGAAACAAAGTGACCCCTTCCAGTATTACCATTTTTCTTTTGGTATTTATTCTTTCAGCATGCTCGTCTTTTTCGCCTGCGCCAACATTAACGCCAATCGTGTCATTGATTCCAACAGTAACTGTTACTCCCATGCCGACGAATACCCCCATGGCGACTGCCACTCTGACGCCAGTGCTCGAACGCGCGGAATACACCTTGAACACCACCATTGACTACGATGCGCATACGGTTACAGTGGATGAGACAATTCTTTATCCC
Organism: Anaerolinea sp.; assembly: GCA_020047815.1. Classification (GTDB taxonomy): domain Bacteria; phylum Chloroflexota; class Anaerolineae; order Anaerolineales; family Villigracilaceae; genus Villigracilis. The sequence goes on along the minus strand of JAIFNG010000160.1, from coordinate 9,335 downwards.
AACCAGACAGGTAACCAACTTAACACACTTACCATTGCCATTGTCCCCAATTTATGGAGCGGAAGTTTCACCCTAACGGGACTTTCCATCAACAGTGAGCCAGTCACGACTTACACACTTGATGGACAAAGGCTCGATATTGCACTGCCTTCCTTTTTTAAACCCGATGACGTGATGGCCATAGATATTCAATTTAATCTCTTACTGCCATTTGCTGAACAGGAAGACCCTGGCGTGTCACGTCCGCGCATTTATGGATATACCAGACGACAATTGAATCTCACAAATTGGTATCCCTTTGTGGTTCCTTATATCAACGGGGATTGGGTTTTGCATGAACCCTGGTATTATGGAGAACATCTGGTTTATGACTCCGCCGATTATGAAGTCAACCTCAAATTCACGGACCCTGCCACAACACCGATTGTCGCTGCGAGTGGTGTTCCTGAACCGCAGGATGGCTTCACCCGCTACCGCATCACCTCAGCACGGACGTTTGCTCTTGCTGCCAGTCGTGAGTTTCAGGTCTCCAGTTTGATGGTCGGCGATGTAACAGTATCCAGCTATTACTATCCGTTCAGTGAATTGGGAGGGCAGGCTGCTCTGCAAGCCAGCGCCGAGGCATTGAGCGTGTATAGCAATCGCTATGGGGCATATCCGCATAAGACGCTCTCGTTGGTGATGGGTGACTTTAACGACGGCATGGAATATTCCGCATTTTTTTATCTCAGTCGCGATTTTTACAGCCTCTACGACGGGACACCCGCTAATTACCTGACCTTTGTTGCGGTGCATGAGACTTCCCATCAATGGTGGTTCGAGCAGGTTGGCAATGATCAGGCTCAACAACCCTGGTTGGATGAATCCCTGGCGACATACTCCGAACGGATCTATTACGAAAATATTCACCCCGATCTGGTCGGCTGGTGGTGGTCGTATCGTATTGATTTCTACAACCCGCAGGGCTTTGTGGATATTCCCATTTACGATGGGCAGGGATTTCGTCCCTACACCAACGCATCGTATTTTCAGGGGGCGCATTTCCTTGACGAGCTGCGCGCACGCATTGGCGATGAAGCCTTCTTTGCATTCATTCAGGATTACCTCGCACAGAACCGCGGCAGGATCGTAACCACCAATGATTTTTTCCGGATTCTAAGCTCCCATACCAGCACGGATTATTCTGATATCGTGCGCCAATATTTTCAGAATATATATTAATGACCAAATTCCATTCCCATGCAGTTCGTGGCGTACAACAGCCAATTCGTATTGCTTCTTACGTATGGCTTGTTGCATTCCTGATTTCCTGCACCTCTCCCACTCCTGCCCCGCAAGTTTTTCCAACTTTTATTTTGGTCACCCAGGCCGCCAATGCATCGCCGACCGCAACCCCCTTTCAACCTTCGGGAGAAATTAATACGTCAGTGCCGACTTTTACTCAAGTTCCGCCTGTTACAGCGGTCTCGACGAATACTCTGACGCCTGTCCCCACGTTGACAACGACGCTGACCCCGATTCCCCCCACACAGGTGGCCGTCGCTGCAACGACAGCAGTCCCCCCGCCTGTGGATCCTGCACGCACAAATTATATTCTCTCTGCAGAATTGGACTTTGATGCGCACACGCTTGATGTGGATGAGACCATCCGTTATTACAACAATACTGGTGTTGCACTGTCAGATATTGTTTTGTCAGTTCAGCCCAACCGATATGGCGGCGCATTTTCCCTGTTTGCGGTTTTTCAGGATAACATGACCCTGACAACTTATTCTCTCAACGACCAACGGCTGACACTGAACCTATCTCAACCACTCCAGCCAGGTTCAGCCACCACGCTGGGAATTAAGTTTAAGATCAATATTCCCGTAAAAGCTTCCGAGGGGCTCTTTGGCTACGACTATAACCAAATCGACCTTGTTGATTGGTATCCCTTTGTTGTGCCATACATTAACAATAGTTGGACCCTGCATGACCCGCTATCGTTTGGTGAACATCTTGTTTATGATGTATCGGATATTGAATTGAATCTCAAAACAGGGTCGGATGTAGTTGTGGCGGCGAGCGCGCCTTCCGAGCAAAATGGCGAGTGGACCCGTTATCGGTTGTATGGTGCACGCACATTTACCCTGTCAGCGAGTGATGAGTTCCTGATGTCTGAATCAGCTGTCGGACCGGTGAAGATCCGTTCATATTATTTTGATGGTTACCAGGCTGCAGGAGAGGGAATTCTATATGCAGCTGTGCAGGCTGTCAGTATTTTTTCCGTCAAATTTGCGCCGTATCCCTACGAGACCCTGGCAATCGTCCAGACCGACATTCACGACGGTATGGAATATGACGGACTGGTTTTCCTGGCTTCGGATTTTTATGGACAATACGGAGGTGGTGCGAAGAATAACCTTGTGTCCATCGGCGTGCATGAGATTGCGCATCAGTGGTGGTTTGGTCTGGTGGGTAATGACCAGGCAATGGAACCCTGGCTTGATGAAATGATGGCGACCTACAGCGAAAGGATCTTTTACGAATTCAACTACCCGCGCTACGGTGATTGGTGGTGGCAATTCCGCGTGGATTATTTTAGTCCGAGCGGGTATGTGGACACAACCATTTACGATGGCGGGACGTTCCGTGCGTACACCAATGCCGTGTATCTGCGCGGAGCACATTTTATGGAGGATCTACGCGTGCGCATGGGGGACGATAATTTCTTTGCCTTTCTCAAGGATTATTCAACCCGTTATTCCCGCGGACGTGTGACCACCGCTGACTTCATTGGCACCGTGCGCGCAAACACAACTGCAGATATCAGCGATGTGATTGTGAATTATTTTTTGGGTTCGTATTAATAGTTGTTGTGAGGGTAGTCTTATCCCCCCCCGTGTACGGCATGCAAATAAGTGTGACATGTTTACACAGGTAAATACAAGGGTGCTCAGCGCGTCAAAGAGAGTGTAATGAACAGACCCTATACATTTATCAATGTCGCCATGACAGCGGATGGGAAAATTGACACTTTCGAGCGCAAAGGCGCTGCGATTTCGTCCAAATGGGACAGGCAGCGTGTGGATGAATTACGCGCCGCTGTGGACGGAATTCTCGTGGGGGGAAAAACTCTTCACGATGAGCAACCCAAGCTGACAATTAAGAGCGAAGCACTGCGTGAGGAGAGGATTCAACGTGGGCTTTCGCCGAATCCGATCAAGGTGGGAGTCGCAACAATGGTGAATATTCCGCTTGACTCTAATTTTATTAAAGCAGGTGACACGCGGGTAGTAATATTTACAACTTCACAGACATCTATAAGCCAGATTGAACTCCTGCGCGCGCATGGTGTTGAAGTTTTTTTTGATGATGCGCCGCATGTCGACCTGAACAAAATGATGCTCACCCTGAAGAAGATCGGCGTGGATCATCTGATGGTGGAAGGCGGCGGGACTGTGAATTTTGAACTCATTCGTTTGGGGGTCGTGGACGAAATCATACTGTATGTTGCACCGATGCTCTTTGGCGGCGCGACTGCCCCGACCCTTGCCGATGGTTTGGGACTAACACGGAGCGATGCCGTTCCATTGAAATTAATGAATGTTGAAACACACGAAGACGGTGGAATTATCTTAAGATATAAATTACAGGTCACACTTGAAGTGTGACGGAGGAATCAATGACAACACATACACACGAACAAATAAAGCTGATGGTGGCGCAAAGTGCTTGTGATGGATGCACACGCGATATTGTCTGCGTGCATATCGCAGCCATTGCTGAACTGCCCTCGCGCTTTGGCGATTTTCATATCGTCGCATTCTCGAATAATCAGGATGGAAAGGAACATGTTGCCATCATTAAGGGCGAAGTCTATGATGCTGAAGATGTACCGGTTCGCCTGCATTCCGAATGCTTAACAGGTGACGTGATCGGCTCTCTTCGCTGCGATTGCCGCGATCAACTCGAAGCCTCGTTGAAAAAGATCGGCGAGATGGAGAAGGGTATTGTTTTGTACCTGCGCCAGGAGGGTCGCGGCATTGGCCTAATCAACAAGATCCGTGCCTATAGTTTACAGGACCAGGGATTGGATACAGTTGAAGCAAACATCGCGCTTGGTTTTCGCGACGATGAGCGCGATTATTCCATTGCAGCACACATGCTCCATTCGCTGCAGGTGAAATCCATTCGCCTGATGACCAACAATCCGAAAAAGATTTCCCAACTCGAATATTATGGCGTGAAGGTTAGTGAGCGGATCCCGCACATTTTGCCGAGCAATGAGCACAATCGGTTTTATCTTGAAACGAAAGTCGCCAAGTCAGGTCACATGATTGACTTTCATGGCAAGGAACATTTTTCCGAACAAAGCGACCTGCCCATTGTTGAGGGCATGACCGAGGACCAGGTCAAGGCGATGGTAGATTAAGTGTATAGGGTGAAGGTTGAAATATGAAGAAGACGATTGTTATCACGGGCGCGACAGGGGTTCTTGGAAATCTGGTTGCGAAAACTTTTGGCGGGCATGGACATAACATAGCATTGCTTGGTAAAGATCAAATTAAATTGGATTCTCTAACCCGTGACTTAAATTTGCCTGCTGGACAACTTTACTCCCAAGCCATTGATCTGCTCGACGGACAGGCAGTTCACGACTCTGCCGAATTTGTTTTTTCCAAATTTGGCAGAGTCCACGCGTTAATCCATCTTGTCGGCGGCTGGACAGGCGGCAGGACAATTCCAGAATCGAGTTCATCCGATTTTGAATCCATGCTGGATCAACATGCATGGACGACGTTCCATCTGCTTCATGCGTTTGTCCCGTACATCACAGCCAGCCAGTGGGGCCGTGTGATGGTTGTTTCGATGCCAGTCACTGTGAAGCCCACCGCCAGGATGGCATTGTACGCTGCTGCAAAATCTGCACAGGAAAGCCTGGTATTGACCCTTGCTGAAGAATATAAGGAACGAGGATTGACTTCCAATGTCATCCACGTCAAGTCGATTGACACCAAAGGTGAAGGAAAAGGCACCAAACCCGAAGAGATTGTTTCGGCCATGACCTATTTGTTTTCAGATGAAGCAGGGAAAATAAATGGGGCGAGGATATCATTATATTGATGGATGATTGCTTATTTATCGGCGTACTTCAGTTCTTCAGCCTGTGAATCATAGCCCGAGGTTCGTGAACGCGGAACAATCTGGCATGGTGCTTATTCGGGGATGTATAATTCAACATCATGCGTCGCGAATACATTCTGATCAACATCGCCATTTTAGTACTTGGTTTCATGTTTATCTCTTCGGTGTCAGTGGGGACTTCAACTGCGTTACAGCAGGCAACTGCCACTACTACATTTCCTATTACGCCAACATTTGACCCAGCCCGTTTGGCGCAGCCACCGACGGTTTATCCGCCTGCACAGTCTGATACGGGTGCGCAAATTTATTGGGGGATGTGCATGTCCTGCCATGGTGACCAGGGGCAGGGACTCACGGAAGACTGGCTCAACTCGTTCCCGCCCGAAGAGAAGAATTGCTGGGATTCAGGTTGTCATGCCAGTGACGCTCCTGCCAGTAGCTTCGAAATTCCACAAACGGGAATCCCTTCCCTGGCAGGGGCGGGTACTTTGTCCCGTTTTTCCAATTCCTTTGAACTTTATCGTTTTATTATTGAAAATATGCCTTTCTTTAGATCTGGCTCTTTGACCTCACGAGAAGCCTGGTCACTGACGGCGTTTATCCTGCGTATGAACGACAGGGAGGTGGAGGGTTTTTTGCTGGGTGATACCAGTGGGGCAGCGATTCCGGTTCATCACAAGGTCTCACCACCCGAAAGCCAAATCCCGGGTACGTTGATTCTGGTGGGATTTCTGATTTTGGCGGCGATTGGGGTGAGTATTCAATCCAAACAAGCCGTCCCCTCTGGTAAGCCAAATTTTTTCCACCATCTGCATCCACCCTCCATTCCAGCGATACAATCTCGTTTTCGATATACATTGGGCGCGGGTGGGGCGGCAGTATTTTTGTCGTTTATTTTGCTTATCACAGGTCTGCTGGAGATGTATTACTACGTCCCCACGCCAGACCAGGCGGCGATCTCTGTCGAGACCATCGTCACTCTTGTGCCGTTTGGGAACCTGATCCGCAATCTACACTACTGGTCAGCGCAGTTTCTTGTCATCGTGATGAGTATCCACCTGTTGCGTGTGACACTGACGGGGGCTTATGCCGCACCGCGTCGCTTTAATCACGTGCTTGGAGTTGGGTTGTTGGCTTTTATACTCCTTCTCAACTTTACAGGCTACGTTCTGCGTTGGGATGAGGGTATTCACTGGGCGTTGGTGGTCGGTGCAAATATGTTGAAGACTGTACCGTGGATCGGGGAAGGCCTATATAGATTTGTGATCGGAGGAAATGAGCCGGGCGCGCCCACTCTTATCCGTTTTTATGCGTGGCATATCTTTGGGTTGACGCTTGGTATGATTATTCTGGCGACATGGCATGCCTTTCGAGTCCGGCGCGATGGTGGAATAGCAATTCCGCCCCCAGCAGAGCGCAGAGAGAATGAACGAATTACCCGATTCGATTTGCTGCGCCGTGAGGTATTGGCCATGACGGTCTCCGCGGTGATTTTGATTCTCTTTTCCCTGCTTGTCCCCGCACCGATTGCCCAGCCCATTTCAACATTTAACGTCATGAAGGGCGATTCGCAGGCACCCTGGTTCTTCCTATGGATTCAGGAACTTCTCAAATTCGGTGACCCGTTCATAATGGGGATTTTGATTCCCATATTGGTTGTGGTCATGCTTGGGGCTATGCCCTATATCCTGCCCAATGCCAAAAGCAAGGAACTCGGTAACTGGTTCCCCCGTGGGAATCGAATCGCGCAGGTGCTTTCAGTATTGATTATGTTGACCATCCTGGTATTGACGGTTTTGGGGGCGATCCCCAATTGAAATCATAACCATTGAACCACAAAGGCAGGAAGATGCAGTGGAAACTATAAAACCCCGCGCTTTTATTCCTCTGTGTTTGTTAGGAGATCTTTTAAATAAAACCCATGAAAAAAACATCCCGCATTTCCCGTCGCGATTTTATAAAGTTTTCCACCAACGCTCTGTTTGGTCTGGGCGGATTTTTTGGGCTTGGGGGGCTGCTTCGTTACTTCAACTATTATCCGCCTGAGGCACCCCTTGAATTTGACCTGGGGCATATTACCAACTTTCCGGTTGGTTCCCGTACCGTCTACAGTGAAATTCCGGCTGTGATTCACAACAGGGATGGAGAGTTTGTGGCTTATAGCTTGGTCTGCACCCATCTTGGTTGTACGCTGACTGAAAGTTCAAGCGGGTTTGATTGTCCATGTCATGGCTCGCAATTTGATGAAAACGGGAATGTATTGGCAGGTCCAGCGCAAACTCCCTTGAAAATTCAACGTGTGGAAATATTGGAAGACGGTATGCTGAAACTCTATACAAAGGATGGTAGGAAATGAAAACATTTCTAAAATGGTTCGGGATTGTCATGGGCATTTTAGTGGGTTTTCTGGTCATCGCCATGCTGGCATTGTACGGCATGGGAAAGGCGCGGTTGAATAAAAAATATGAGATTCCGGTGCAGATGGTTGAAATTAGCAAAGATGCCGAATCCCTTGCCGAAGGCAAACGCATCTTCCAGTATCGAGGATGCGAAGCCTGTCACGGCGAGTATTTGCAGGGCTTGGTCTATTTGGATAACCCGGCCATCGGTCAGGTCATCACCCCCAACCTCACCAAAGGAAAGGGTGGTATTGGTGCACAACGTACAGACGAAGATTTGATCCGGGCTATCAGACATGGAATCCGCTCGGATGGAACCCCACTTCTGTTCATGCCCTCCACTGAGTTCTACTTCCTGAGTGATGGCGACCTTGGTAAGGTTCTGGCGCATATCCGGAGTATGCCGCCCGTGGATAATGAAATACAGCCAAGTCAATTATCCACCACAGGCTTTATTGTTATGAATATTTCCAGGACCATTTCCTTCCTCCCCGCTGAGCTTATCCCACACGATCAGACTCCCCCGCCTGCGCCCGAACCTGGAATTACTCCCGAATATGGGGAATATCTCTCCCTTTCATGCATGGTCTGCCATGGACAAACGCTATCAGGAGGAAAAATCCCAGGATTTCCGGAAGAGTGGCCCTCCGCACCTAACTTGACCTCTGGGGCGGGCAGTCGCTTGCCGGGCTGGGGTGAGGAAGGATTTATAAAAATTATCCGCACGGGCGAGAATCATGGCAGGAAGATCAACCCCGGTTACATGCCGTGGACATCCTACCGCCACATGAGTGATGATGAACTGCGAGCTGTTTATGCGTATTTGATGTCTCTGCCGCCCATGGATTTTGGAAATAGATAATAATTTAGACACGACAGCAAGCCTGCCGGTGGAATGTATACACAAAACCCTGGAAGTGGACCGTATGTTTCCTGGCAGGCGTAACTCCGCCGCCATTTTTTACTTTTCCACCTTGCTCTCTATTGGGTATTTTGGTCGTACAACTTCCAATAATTCACGCTTGCTTTTCAGGCTCATCATGTTGCTCCTCCAATAGGCTCTTTCACCTATCGGAAAGTAACATTTTTCCTGAGGCAATTCGGAGCGAAATGTCCCTTATGATACATAGTATAATCCACGCTATTCATCCCCTCGGAGGAATTATGACCGAAAAGAAAATACGTGTATTAGTAGCAAAACCCGGCCTGGATGGTCATGACCGCGGTGCAAAAGTTGTGGCGCGCGCTTTGCGTGATGCCGGCATGGAAGTAATCTACACCGGCTTGCGTCAGACCCCGGAAATGATCGCCGAAGCCGCGCTTCAAGAGGATGTGGATGTGGTGGGACTTTCCATTCTTTCCGGCGCTCACATGGCATTGACCCCGCGACTGTTGGAATTGTTGAAAAATAACGGGCAGCCTAATGTAAAAGTATTCGTTGGAGGCATCATTCCGGATGAAGACCTGCTTCGCCTGAAAGAAATGGGCGTGACCGGTGTGTACGGTCCTGGTGCATCCACTGAAGATATCATTCGTGATGTCAAAACTTCCGTGGTGGGGTAGTTGGCAGTAAAAACACAGAGTATTTCATTACTCTGTGTTTTGTTGTTAACACAAATTTCCTTCCCCATATGATTGTTGGGATGATATATACAGCGGGAGGACCAGGTCTTTGTCCAACCGCTGTTGAATAAATGGCAGTATAGTAATGTTTGGAGTTTTGACAAAATTTGCGTAAAAAATGGAACTGTGTACAATCAGCGTCTGTGACAACAAACCAACTGCACCAGTTCCGGCACGAAGTGTACC
>JAIFNG010000041.1 GCA_020047815.1 Anaerolinea sp. | reverse complement strand
ATACAAGGCAATCGCCCCAATGAGGCGCAAGGCAAGGATGACCGCACCACTCATTTTTTCTTCATTCTTGCCGTGGAATGTTCAACAAAAACGGCAGTTGGTCTGTCAATTTTTGAGTTTGGCAGGGGGGCGGTGTCATTCAATTCTGGACGTGGGGGTGGATTATCCTGTCCAAAGATAAGGGCGACCCCTGCCAGGGAAATCACATCACCGGGATATAGAACGGTCTGACTGGCGCGTTGACCATTTACAAAAGTCCCCCCGGTTGAGTTCAAGTCGAACACTACAAACCTGCTTTTAATCGCACGCAGTTGCGCATGATTGCGCGAGACGCGCGGATCATCAATTACGAGTTGATTATCCAGTCTGCGCCCGATATTGATGACAGGGAGTTTTAAAGGGAATACTTTGACACCCTCAACGATCAGAAAGGCATTTTCGGGCATTTTGCTCTGGTCTTCAAGACTTCCGGTAGCATTTAATGGGGTTGCGTTAGTTTCAGCCATAGGTTCAATCCGATGAGATGCTACAACCACAGCATCACTTAATGAAAGGTTTTCGTCCGTCGCGATGGTAATTGTTGGAGGTATTGTAATCTGAAATCCTGCCTCCTGGGCAACGGTGTTGATGGAATGTAATAAGATTGTAATTAATTGCTCATTTTGCCATTTCTCTGATACTTGAGGGTGCATGACCAGGGTGTATATATTTGGCGCAACGAGAGAACCATCTTCCAGAACTTTGGTGTTGAGATGGATGGTCTCCGCCAGTTTTTGAACGATGACATCCTCCACTTTTCTTCCAGGCAATATGTTCAGCAAATCCACTTCGATAAGTGATTGCAGGCGGGTTTCAAGTTCTTTTAGGTTCATTTTGTATGAATAAGAGGTTGATTGCAATTGTTGCAGTTTTTATCGCCAGGCTGGAATATATATCCGCAGTTTTGACAGGTGTTGGGTTGCATTTTCCCCAACGGTGCGCCGCAGGAGATGCAGGAAGGTTCGCCAATTGGATTCGCTGAGCCACAGTAATCACAGGTCACTCTTTTAAGTCTCTTCGAAAGTTCTGTGGAGACGCCTGCCGCTCTGGCAGACTGGGTGATTACCTGCCAAATACGCTCGCTAATATTCAAGTTTTCAATGTCCTGAGCTATATCATCCAGCCTTCCGAGTAGGTTGAATGGATTGCGGATGGCTGTTAGAGCACTCATTCCCAGACTGGCTGCCACGCCCAACCAGGCCTGTTGTCCAAGCTCAACCATAACGCCATCTTCCCATTTTTGAATCGTAACAGTAACAGCAGTCTGTCCGCCAGACATGGAGCCTGGCTTTGTTCCAATTTGGACAATCATTTTATCGGGTTGTCCCAGCGTTTGCGCACGCAGGTTTCCTTGGTTAAATTCACCAAGCAACGCCTGTGCAATATCCACGGGTTTGAAATTTCCATGAAAAATTTTTCGTTCCATGAATTCGATTATAATCGCCTTTGCGATTATCCCAAGAGATTTTTACGAAATGAAGCGAAATTGGTTTCCCTCTATTATCCTGGCCATATTTATAACCTTGGTTTCCCCCGGGATTTTTTTGGCATCCAACTCAGTAACCCTTGTCATGGCTCTGCAGTTGACAGTCACTCCGGCTGCGGGGATGTATATCACCGTTGTTACAGATGAACCCCAGATTAACGTTCGAATGGGACCGAGTTCTTCCGTCTACCCGGTTGTTGGAACATTGCTTACGGGTTCAACGGCTCCTGCTTTGGGCAGGTCGCCTGGTGGAGATTGGATTCAGATCGAATATGCGGGCGCGCCAAACAACACAGGCTGGGTATATTCGCCGCTAGTGCAAGTTTCCCCTGGGACGCTGCGGATTGTGGATCCTCCACCGACTCCAGTGCCTCCCGCAACTTCCACCATCGATCCAACGTTAGCTGCTCAATTTAATATTATCCCTACCAGTACCCGGCTGCCCACTTTTACTCCGCCGCCCTCGATTATTGCCCCATCTTTCATTGAGAGAGCCGACTCAGATTCAATGGATACTGTTCCGGTGGCTGTAATCATTATTGCCCTGGTGATCCTTGGTAGTATTGGATTCCTGCTTTCCTTATATTTGCGGCGATAATTTAAATGAAATTTTCTCGTAAGATCATAATATTTTCAATTTTTCTATTTATGTTTGGATGCATGGTTCTGGCATTCCATATTCCTTTGCAAAATCCCGTCCTTGCCCAACAACCGACAGGATCCATTCCCACAGTGACAGGCACTCCACAAGGTGTTGTTGTTGCCGTGTACCTTGATCGCCCACAGGAAGATGTTTATTCGGGTCCGAGTTCCTATCTGTATCCGCGGATTGGCGTGGTGCTGGCTGGTCAGGAAATGCCTGCATATGGCCTTTCTGAAGATGGGAATTGGGTCCAGATATATTATCCGGGTGTTCCTGATTCGGTGGCTTGGGTATATGCGCCGTATGTAAAAATAGTGAAAAATGGTAAGCTTCCCACCCTGGAGGCTCCTCCAACGCCCACTCCAGCATCCACGCCTGTTATCGATATTAATCCTACTTTGATTGCGGCATTTGTTACACCGATTGCGCCTGCCCGCCTGCCAACTTTTACAGAGCCTGCACCATTAGCCATTGCCACTTTTGTGGATGAGGAAGCAGCTGCTAACCGCCTTCCCATGGGCTTGTTGATCCTGGGTTTTGGTTTTGTTGGTGCATTAGGCACGTTGATTTCGTTCCTGCGTGGACGATAACCACTTAATCCTAAACAAACAAAAAGTGACCATATTTTCACGGTCACTTTTTGTTTGTTATAGTTTTTGTTGTTAGTTACATGAGCATGATCCGCTGCCGTCACTACAGCAGCTGCCGCCCTCGCTGCTTCCACAGCCACAGCTTTCTTCGCCTTGTTCGTGATTTTTCTTTTGGGCGCTTGGACTGTTAACAGAGAATCCCGCGCCGTGCTGGGGATCGTTTATGAAGTCAATTGTAGCATCACGCAAATAATCAATGGATACATTGTCAACAACAACTTTTACCCCGTTGGCATCGAATGTGGTGTCCACATCACGAAAGTTATTATCGAGAGCCATGCCAAAATTCACGCCGGAGCATCCACATCCACCACTGGCAACGTACACGCGCAAGGCATACCCTTCAAGATTACGCTGTTCGAGTATCTCCTTGACCGCCTGGCTTGCTGCTGGGGTTAGTGTGAAAATTTTTGTTTCAAGTTCCTGGAGCATGTTTTTTTCTCCTTTTCTAAACACGTCTAATTTCACCAAATCTTATCAGATTTGGAGGGGAGTGTCAACTTTGGTTTATATTATTTCAGTTTACTATCCCATAATCTTTTCTGATGAACCTTCTATGTTGATTGTGAATGAGTTATTAATTTTCAAAATATTGGAACATTTACCATTGAATTTATTTAATCCATTTTGATGTCCCCGGTTTGGAAAGTCATGATTTCCTCGGTACTGCTTAAAATCGTTTATAGTTCCTCCATATTTTTTGAATGGGATGGTGCCTGCTTCACACAGGGATTTGGAGGACATAAAAGCAGCATATCCATTTACCTTCATACCCGCACGGAGATCAGCCGTCACACCAGGCACACTATCTTTAATAACAACACAGCGGCTAGGCGATAAATACGTTGAATGCCTGTACCGCGACGAGGTACACATTAGGTGCGGGTTTGAGGTGGGGAGCATCCAAGCCGCTGAAAATAGCATCACCGAAATATTTTGTTAACCCGGCAACATTCAATCGTTGTATGATTTCTTCACGGCCTCCATTTGAAGTAATACATATTGGTACGGACAGGCTGTTAACAGGAGGATTAATACCAGAAGCTGGTTTTAGTTCCTCATCTGTGATCGCGACAAGCCGTTCATTGAAAATATCAAGAAAATTGCCGCAGGGAATCCGATTCAGATCCTGCGCAATTGCCGCGATGTGCTCCGGCGGATCATGTCGGCGAATTTATTTAGGTATTTATCTTCGTCCATTTTGGACTCATTTTTCGGCACGATCTGGAAAAATACACGATTGGCGAGCGGTTCACTGTTCACCAGCACACCGTCGCTATCAAAGATGACAAGGTCAAAGGATTTTATATTCATAGCGGCGGGGGATACTTTTATCTCCACCGCCGGGTTTAATCAACAATGAAAAGTTTTGCACCGACTTTTGTGCGCGAACGATGAGCCTCAGCCTTATCGGCGACTTGATAGCTTATACCAGGGGTCAGAATAAAGGATCTTCCGTCGGAGAGTTCAGTATGCAATTCCCCTTCCAGACATAATAGGATATGACCTTTTTCGCACCAGTGGTCTGCAAGATAGTCCGTACTGTATTCGACCATTCGCACTCGGATGGTGTCAAATTGTTGTGTGTACCATAGTGCCATTCCAGTTTCTCCTTTATGTTCAGTTGGGACGATCTTTGCCCAATCTGTCAATCCAAAGGGGATATTCTTCAGTTCCATACCAGCCTCCGTTTTGTCTCGTGTTAGTTTATGTTCGCTTGGTTTCCTGCAGGCAGTTCACCCCATCTACAATCATTATCTGTCCTGTGATATAACTTGCGCCGGGGGTACGAGAAAGGCGATTATCACAGCCATCCCTATGGGAATACCAGTCCGTCCCAACTGCGTGTAAGCGGACGCTGCCTCTTCCTCATCTGTTTGCGAGCCAGTTGCCACCCAACCTGGCGCCCACTTTGGAAAGAGCTTTGTAAGGGATGCGCGGTTTTCATTGATCCAGGGTTTGAACATGATGATTTTTCAAAATCGTGGAACATGAAAACAATGGGAAGGGACCACATTAGGGTTTCGATCTTTACGGATAGAATCATTCACTGCCAACCTCCTTTATCACTCTGTACAATTCTTCAGGCGAGTGAACAAGGTAATCAGGATTGGCGAAAATTAATGTTTGGGCGCTTTGGTGTCCCCAGCTAACTGCGATACTTATGATGGACGCCTCTTTAGCCGCATGGATATCGCTTGCCGAGTCGCCTACCATGAAAATTGCTTTGCCCTCCGCTGCGAACCGCTTTTGCGCCATTAGGATTTTCTCAACCTTTGAACCGGGTGAATCTACCCCGTAAACTGTATGAATGCATCCATCCAGACCATGGGCAGTGAGAAAAGCGTTTACATTCTTGGATGAGTTGCCTGTGATGATACTGATGTTATTACCAGCTGATAGAGATCTTATCAGGGTATCCAATCCCTTAAAAATCTCAGGTGGGGATTTCTTCTCAGCAAATTTCCCCAAACAGCGGCGGACAAATTCAGCCACCAGATGGTCGGGTACTTCCAATTGGCGTGCGTAGGTTGCAAAGGACATTATCTCAAGTGAATGAAGGTCCTCCACCGTGGCAACATGGTTTACGCCCAATTCGTTGCAGGCTTCCTGCCCGAATTGAAGCAGGTCTCCCAGAGTATCTGCAAGTACGCCGTCAAAGTCGAAAAGGATGAGGGACATGAGTAGTATTGTATTTTATGATCGGATTTTATGCGGTCCCAAAACAACCCGCTGTAAGTATGCAAGATACCGCAATTAATTTACTGAAGCAGGCAAGGGAACCGAAGCTTTGGTCGTCCACAAGCCGGTGTAGGCAAGGAATTGAATTGCGACATACATAACTGTCTTGGGTATCATCAACATGCCGATAATGGGGATTTCACGTGCATATAAAATGACTGGTGCATAGAATAGAAAGGAAAAGAGGACACAATACCCCATCCAGCGGAAAAGGCGGTCCTTGGCTTTGACAGAATCGCGCAGGTATAAGTAGAGCACTCCCACCCCCAATATAACGAGAAAAAGGTTGCGAAATAATCCCCAGAAGGGAGGTGGAATACTGTTGCCCCAATCGTTCTGCGGAAAAGCCATTACGATCAGGCGTACTGGTACACTCGCCAGGAGCATATATTCAAGCAGTCCAAATTTTCCATGAAAGCGCTCCTTCCAAATATATAGCATGACAACATAGAAAAATGTGACTGTGATCGCGGTTGCCAGCGCTCCCACCCCAACCAATAATTTGTTCTTTTCGAAACCGCCAAGAGCGTATGCTGCAACCCGAAAACCAACATGTCCCGTATCCCCGATCGCAAGCAAGATAAATGCCCAGCGGAAAAGGTTGGCGATTTTTTGATCTTTCTGTTGGACCTTTTCCATTCGTATGGACATGAAACCATTCATCGACCATACGATGATGAGGTATAAAACATTAAATCCGACCTCGACAAATATCCGCGCTTCTTCAGACATCATCCCTCCGAAAAATTCTCTTTATTGTATGAAAATAATTCAAGCATTTTTTACGCTATTTGATTCAGTTACCCGCCAACGAAAGTATAAGGATTAACATATTCATCGGACGTAAAATTATAAGTTCGACTTCACAGTTTGGCGGTTTTTCTCAGGCATGTGGTTTGGGCATTTGTGTGCTAATACCCGCAGTCAATCCTTACGCCAGGGGTGTGGTTCTGGTGTATTTTCAAGTTTGCCTGCCTTGCGAGAAAAAAACAATTCAGCCGATAATCTGGTAAAAGAGTTCAGTTTTTGGGCGGGGCAAGTATTATTTTATCGATCTGGTCCAAAATCGCCGCATCCACTTTCATGTCAAATTTTCTTCCAAATAGACATTCGGTGGAGGCAATGTCGTTGAAATATTGTGTCGTTAATAATATTGGATGCCCTTTATCTTTATCTGGATCCAGCCAAAGAACAAATCGAAAATCTTTATTTACAATCTTATCTTTATACTTTGAATTCATTAGAATGGTTTGAAAATAAGATTCGCCTGAGTGGTTGGTGTGTTCAAAGAATTTTATCAGGTCCCTTCCAATTTTGGAGTGGATATGTTGATGAATATAATAAATGCAATCCTTTGTCAGATTCCACCAAAAAGATCCTTTATATGGCGTATAACCATGGGGTGGCTTTTGTTTTTTAAAAAGACCCAGGGAAATAATTAGGTTGGTGATAGTTGCCAACAGGTTGTTTTTATTTTGATATGGGAACCAGAAATGCCGCTTTCCAAGCCAGATGTGGTAAGTCTCGATTCGGTATGCCAACTCCTGCTTGATCGTATCGAAGGATATGACCTCCAGGAATTGCTTCTTGTCAGATCTGTCAAAAGTTTGGCAAATAGTCTGATGTGACTTGAGGGGATAATCCTGGCCACTAAGAAGAATGGCATAGTCAAAGTCGAGTTGATTTTCGCAGATCGTGTCAATGGCGTTTAAAACACCCTGTACCATCCCAAAATCACCCCATCTAACATAGGCGCGCCTGGCAAAATAACAGTTGGACCGGTCTTTTAGTGCATCAAAAATCTTTTCGAAAAATTGAGGCTCACAAGTTTGGGATATATGAAATACAAAACTAACTTCGCCCCGGTCAAGTCTGTCAACCAAACGCATGGTTTGTTCAAAATTGGCATGAGCTAATAATACATAAAGAATTTTTCCAGTCATTGGGATGCTCCCTTTGTAATAATTGATTTGAGATTTTACATATCCTGTGACTTACTTCCCTCATATTCGGAGGGCGGAAAAAAAGAATGATTGACAATGCATAACCGTTTCAGTCAGTGCAAAAGATTTCACTGAGGGTTTGGACTCAATTTGCGGAACAATATAGTTCCCCATCTATCAGGAATTTCAACGATCCTTT